>NZ_SUTM01000019.1 GCF_015062935.1 Methanobrevibacter sp.
GTAGCATCTGCCAGGATCAAACAGAATTGAACACATAACAGACATAATATAATAAGTATTATGAAGTACGCTAAAAAATAGACGAGTGTAATACACTATAAAATTTGATATAAAAGATTCTATAATCAAATTTCACCACATCTACAAAACTTACATCATACCCGAAAAGCTCGAGTACTCACAAAGCACATTCATGATATTAAATAATAATATAATAAATATGATAATTTATAGCTATATGCGGAAATATAGTCATCATTGTCATAATTGCCAATACAATAAAACTTAGACCAACGCCATATAAAACATATAGCACAACTAATAAAGAGACAAATAGTACTAACAAAATCAATTAAAAAACATTGCAATATTAATTCAAATATAAAATAATTTATTTAAAATAGTTAAAAAATGTAAATAAAAATAATTATTAAAGTTTATTTAATATAAACTATTATAATATACTAAATGATATGCGATTTTTAGAAATTTTATTAGAGGAACTACAAACAAAGAAAGTATTACAAAAAATATTTTAAGTAATACAATTAATTATATTATAACCTCGCCTGCACAATTAAACAAATTATATTTAAAACTTTCTATCTAATTCAAATAATAATTACTTTATATATAGGGCAACTAAAATAATATTGGTGATAAAATATGAAGTTCGGTATAGAATTCGTACCACAAATACCATTAGATGAATTAGTAAGTTTAGTAAAATTAGCAGAAGACGTCGGTTTTGAATACGCATGGATCACAGATCACTACAACAACAAAAACGTATACGAAACCTTAGCATTAATTGCAAATGAAACTGAAACCATTAAAATGGGTCCTGGTGTAACCAACCCATACGTAAGAAGCCCTGCAATTTCCGCTTCTGCAATCGCAACCATTGACGAAATCTCAGAAGGAAGAGCAACCTTCGGTATTGGTCCTGGTGACAAAGCAACTTTCGATGCTTTAGGAATCGCTTGGGAAAAACCAGTATCCACAATTAAAGCAGCAATCGCTGACATTAACACTTTATTATCCGGTGGAAAAACCGAAGCTGGTGCAGCATTAGGTGGAGCAAAAGCTGTTCAAGAACACATCCCTATTTACATGGGTGCTCAAGGACCTAAAATGTTAGAAACCGCTGGAGAAATCGCAGATGGTGTATTAATTAACGCTTCCAACCCTAAAGATTACGAAGCAGCTATGCCTATGATCAAAAAAGGTATCGAAGCAGCTGGTGGAGACAAAGCATTTGACGTAGGTGCATACACTGCAACTTCCATTGGTGCTGACTCTGAGGCAGCTAAAAACGCTGCAAAAATCGTTGTTGCTTTCATTGCAGCAGGTTCCCCTGCTCCAGTTATCGAAAGACACGGATTACCTGAAGGATTCAACGAACAAATGGGTGCTTTCTTAGCTAAAGGTGACTTCGGTGGAGCTATTGGTGCTGTAACCGATGAAGCACTTGACGCATTTTCCGTATGTGGTACTCCTGATGAGTTCATTCCAAAAATTGAAGGCTTAGCTGAAATGGGTGTAACTCAATACGTAGCAGGATCCCCTGTTGGTAAAAACGTAGAAGAATCCATTAAATTATTAGGAGACGTAATCGCAAGTTTCTAAACTTGCTTACTCTTTTCTTTTTTTCTTTTTTTTAATACTAAATTCATTCATTAACTTTTAAAACTACTTTTTATATAATATTACTATGAAGACTATGAAATTCGGCATAGGAATTATTCCACAAGATAACTTAGATGAAAACATTGAACTAATTAAACTAGCTGAAGATGTCGGATTTGAATATGCATGGATTTCACATAAATCAGATATGAATATGTATCAGCTTTTAAAAGCCATTACCCTTGAAACCGAAACAATAAAAATTGGTCCTGGCGTTACAAATCCATATATTAAAAATGTAGAAAACTTCTTATATGAAATGATTCATCTCAATAACTTATCTAACAAAAGGACAGTATTTGGAATTGGACCTGGAAACAGAAAAATTATGAAAGAATTGAACAGGCAATGGTCCAATCCTGTATCTACACTTAAAGAATATGTTCAAAAACTTCATGAATCCTTTGAAAAGAAAAAATCAAATATACCAATATATATCGGAGCTCAAAGTCCTAAACTGCTGAGGATATCCGGAGAAATTTCAGACGGCTGCATTGTAAATGCATCACATCCCAAAGATTATGAAGAATTGCTTCCCCACATCCAAAAGGGAATTGACCATTCAAAAAAAGATATGAAAGATTTTGACATAGCCGCTTACACACCGACATCCATTGACAATGATATTGAAATAGCTAAAAATGCATCCAAAATTGTTGTTGCATTCATAATAGCAGGATGTGCTCCGCCACTACTTGAAAGACATGACATTCCCCAGGAAGTTAGGGACAACATATACCTCTCATTAAGTCGGGGAAATATCGGAAATGCACTTAGATTCATTGAGGATGATTTAATAGACATATTTTCAGTTGCCGGAACTTCAAAAGAGATTATTCCAAAAATTGATACCTTAAAAGAAAGTGGTGTAACACAGTTCATTGTTAGTGCACCATTTGGCAGGCAACAGAACGAATCTATAAAATTATTCGAAGATGTGATTTCCAGTTTTTAACAATAATTTTTAATTATAAAAAAATCCTAATAATATAATATTACATTTATTATATTGCAGGTATTATAATGGAAATTGAAAATTTAACTAAAGAAATTCGGCAGAGAGCTTTTGAGCGAAAAGATCCAAAAACTCCAGAACAGGTTGGAGCAAGCTGGTACAATGATGATTTAACCTATGACGGTGTTGCGAAAACATTATTCATAATCCTGCCAACTCCAGGTTGTGCCTGGGCAGTTGGAGACAGCGGAGGATGTACAATGTGCAGTTATGTTTCCGATTGTACATTGGAGCCTATCGATACACCCACTATTTTAAAAATATTTAACGATCATTTATCCAGGCACCCCATAGCTGAAGAGGACAAGATTTCTGTAAAATTATTTGCATCAGGAAGTTTCTTAAATCCTTATGAGCTTCCAAAGGATGCCCGTGACGAAATTTTAAAGACCCTGATGGAATTGGGAAATATCACAGAGATTATTGTTGAATCCCGACCTGAGTATGTAAAAGAGGAAATCCTAGATGAAATTTTCGAAATAATCGGTGATACACTGTTTGAAGTAAGTATAGGTCTTGAAACTTCAAATGATTATACCCGACTTAAAAAAATCAATAAGGGATTCACACGTGATGATTTTGAAAATGCAGTTAAACTTATGCAAAACCTAAAGGACACAAAAGGATATAACTTGAAATCAAAGGCATACATTTTTGTTAAACCTATTTTAGTTTCAGAATCCCAGGCAATTGATGAAGCGATTCAAACAGCCAGATACTGCGATTCAGTAGGAGTTAACAGATTATCATTCTGTCCCGCCACCATACATGGAGGAACCGTTATTGAAAGATTTTGGAGAAAAGGAGCATATCAGCCTCCATGGATCTGGTCATGTATTGAAATCATCAATACCGTACGCGATGAGCTGGACATACCTGCACTCATGGATACTTCAGGATTCGGTTCCAGAAGAGGACCTTATAACTGTAAAAAATGTAATAAAGATTTGAAACATATGATTATAGCTAACAATTTAACACAAAGCAAAATTGAATATGACTGTGAATGCAAAGGAGAATGGTTAGCTGAAGTTAATAACTCAGATATGAATTCATCAACTGTTGAGATAAAACATATCCCATTATATTAAATAACATATAACATAATATTATTAGGAGGCAATTATGAAAACTAAATTTATTAGTTTACTAGCTATAATTTTCGGATTAATCATTATTATATTTCCGACAATGGGACTGATTGGAGTTGGATCTTTAATCGGCCTGTCAGTATTGTTAATGTCAATATACCTGTTTGTTGTTGGAGTATCAATCATTGATTACAATACATCAGGAGCAATACTCAATTTGATAATGGCATTGATACTGTTATTTGTGAGTTTCGGTTTGATATTCAATCCTATGCTTCTAGGATTTTTAACTGAAATCACAATGTACATTGCAGGAATAATGTTGATTGTTGTAGCATTGGTATCCCTAATCAATAACCGAAATTCCAGATACGGATTTTATATTGGAATTGCCGGAATTGTTCTTGGATTGTTGTACATAGTAATTGGAACTTATCTTTCAAACCCAATAATCCTAGGTGCATTAATAGGAATATGGTTAGTGATTAGTGGTGTTTTAAACTTATTGGATAATTAAATATTATCCTTTTTCTTTTTTTGGTGTTAATATTGATTGGAATTAGTGCAGATTTTGACCCCGTACATAAAGGTCATGAAAAATTAATTAAGGAAGCTAGAAAGTTAGCTGATAGGGAAAATAAAAAAGTTGTCGTGTATTTGAATAAGGGTTTTAGTGCAAACCATGCCCCATTTTTTGTTGATTTTGATGCGCGTAGTGAAATGGCGCTGTCTTTAGGTGCAGATGAAGTGAAATCATTTGAAGGCCTTCATCACAGACTGGTTTTATCATATAGTGTCCCAATAAGACTTAAACAAATGATTGATGATGGGGTGACAGATTATATAACCTCTGCAAGCATCACCCTGGATGAAATAAAACAAAAGGCACAACCGTTTATTGACGAAGGCAATTTTGTTGGAATGCCCAAAAGCTACAAAAATAGAAATGAAATCAGATGGTATGCAATAAATGAATTTTTAGGCTCAAAGCTAAAGTATCATGTCATAAAAGAATTCAACAAAGACAAATATTCCGGAAGAATAATCAGGCAATCAATTATTGACAACGACATGGTAATATCACAGGATGTTAAAAAATTACTCCCTAAAACTACCGTTGAAATTCTTGAAAGGGAAATTGATGCAGGCAGGGTTCCCGGCGAGAGAAACTGGAAAGACATATACAAAAGAATGAACACATATTCACGGGGGAATCTTGAAAAAATAGCTTACCTCAACGGAACTACAATAAACGAAATCATTAAAAGAAGAGTTTACAGAGACCCCGAATCCATTTGGGCGGTATTCAGAAGATCAGATTACGGCCCTGTGATGACAAGACTGGCCATCAGCGCAATTGAAATGGACGTCAGTAAAAGAGAAGTAATGGATTTGATGAAAAGCTATGAAGCACAGGGAGTAATTCCGGACAATCAAAAAGTTCAAAAGGTAATTGACAGAGCATGGTACGTGGCAAGCAGCGGTAAAAGTGCACGGGAAGCTAATGAAACATTCAGAAGCCAGAATATCGAGGTAAATGCACCATTGACCCTTGAAGCGGGACTTAACTTAACAAAATTTGAAACAAAAATTACAAAAGAAGGTCTCAATACCGATTTGTATGTTGACAAGAACGGCAAAATATCTGTTCAGTTCAAAAGTGAAGGTAAAAAGATTAAAACAAATCTTAGACTTCCTGCAGTTGAAGTTACATACTTAAGATACATTATGGATTCTCATTTCATTCCGGTTAGCGGAAGCATAAAAAAAGCTAAAAAAGGTTTTAAGGTTAATGTGGTTATTGGCTGATTTTCCTTAATGCAGCTTTAACCATTACCAAATCATTTTCATCAAAATAATTAATTATTTCTTCCAATTCCTCGGATTTTCTTTTAGAATTGTTTAGGGTATTGTAAATTCTTGACATGGACTTTTCCTTAAAATCATCACCTTCAGTCAATGCCAAGATTTCAAAAAATTCAGCTTCGAGATTGCGGATTTTGGAAATTTCATAGGATTCTATTAAAAGAGCGGATAATGTTTTAGTATATGAACTTCTAAGCAATTTCAAAGTAGCAACATCACCTACATTTTCACTGATTTTTTTAGTTGAAATATACTCATCCAGAAACATCAATTCGTCGGCTCTTTTACCTGCAATATATAAAATAGGGTTTTCAGAGTCAATTTTTCCTATGATGGCTCCATCGACTAGATTTTTTACATGTTTATCGATTGCCAAGGTTGTATCTGGAGATATGTTATTTAAATCCAGGTAAATGCCCTCACAGTACCTGCCGTATTTTTTAGCAACATCCAATGCAGATTTAGGTGAATTTGCAGAAATCAGAATATCTGATTTGATAGCTACCTCCCTGAAAGTATCTAAGACCTGGATATTTTCATTTTTAATTTGATTCAAAGTTTCACGAGACCTGTTTTCATGGGAGGTTATGAACTTAACATCAGGGGATTTTATTCTCCTTAAAAGACTTTTAGAAACTTTGCCAAAACCTACAAATCCTATAATCATTTAACCACATTATTATTTCTTAAAAAGCAACATATCATGTAAATTAACGCCGATATCTCTTGAAATGGTATTGCATTTTGCACATAACAAAAAGTAAATTTCCTTATCGGACAAATCTATTTCAGTCAATCCTTCGTAATTGCCCATTCCCTTTGATATTATGAATTTATGGCTGTTGAAAATTTCCCTGAATTCATCTGAAATTTCACTGTCGACATAACCCACTGTTCCGGCACCTATCTCAACGATCTCTCCAAATTCGTCAAGACCTGCATCCAATGCCTCGGCCATGCATGCATCGTTTAGAATAGGTTCGGATTTGACTGCTATAGTAATCTTTAATCCGTATTCACTAATTTTTGATAGAAGTAACTTGTCAAATACTATCTCTCCGGTATTGTCCACCAAGTACAATACTTTATCATTAGCTTTAAGGGATTCTTCAAATTCTTCAATATCCTTAATAACCAAATCCTTCTTCAGTGAACATTTGATTACACTTTCTATATCATCATCCAATGTGAATGCTCCAAAATCAAGGATATTTCCAATAATAGCTATTTTAACATAGTTTTCCAGACTGTCGTCCTCTTCCAGTATCTTTTTTACATCCGGCAAGTACTTCAAGGCAATTTCATTTCCTTCAATCTTTTCCCTGTAGTATGGATCAGCACACCCTGTTTTTTGCTTAATCATCTTATGCATGGTTGAACCTGTGCTGTTTGAATTGGTTCCTACCTTAAAGTTTTCACTTAAAAATTTAAAGATGTCTTCCATTATTTCCATTTTAAGCATTTCATCATCAGTGGACAAATCCATTGCTTCACGTGCCTGCCTTAAAAAACATGGGCCGCATTCATAACTAATCTTCACTTAACCACCATATATTATTTGAACTAACTGTATCTCATCATCTTCTTCAATAATTGTATCTTCAATCACCAGTTCACCGTTTTGTTTAGATACAATTGTCTGAGCGGATAATTCCAAATCGTTAAGTAAATCCTTAATGGAATAATTTTCATTTGGTATTTCACGTTTTTCATTTAAATTTTTATATATTAATGTAAATGACATAAATATCACAATCCGAATTCTTCTAAAAATGAACATGCCTTACATAATTCATTGGATGATGGCTCTCCGCATCTGACGCATCTTCCATGAGCATATTCCTTTTTAAGTTCGTCTTTCAGTATGTTTTTTATTTTATCATAACCCCTTAAAGTGGAGTATTTGATGGTTGGATGTTTTTCATTCAGCTGGTTTATAAGCTCTGAAACTTCACCCCTGAATGATTGCATGGCATATGGACAGCTGTCAAAATGAACTTCCAGGTCCTTTGCAACAACATACAATCCGATTTCACGTTCCGGAATTTCCCTAAGCGGTTTGATTTTTGGAGTAAATTCCTCAGCCTTTGATTCTGTTTTTGCTCCGAGTTTAGTGAGATTGTCTGTATTTCCCTCAAGGTAATTCATCATGATTGCCTGAACTTCATCATCAAGGTTATGGCCTGTTGCAATCTTGGTGGCTCCCATTTCACGGGCTGCCTTATTAATGATGGTTCTTCTGAATACTCCGCAGTAGGTGCATGACCCCTTATGGTTTTCTCTCTGCATTATTTCATCCAGACTGATGCCGTAATTTTCCTTTAAAGAAACAACTTTATGTTCAATGCCTAATCTTTCGGCATGGCGTATCGCTATATCCACACCTGCCTGCCTGTAATTGGCAATGCCTTCATCAACTGTAACGGCACAAATATCTATAATGTTCCTTTCACGATAACTGTTCAATATTTCCAGGGTAGTTACACTGTCCTTACCTCCTGAAAGTGCAACCAAAACCTTATCCCCCTTATCCAACAACTTTTCTTTTTTAATTGTTTGAATTACCTTTTTTTCAATAGATTCAATAAAACAGTCCTTGCACAGTATCTGGCCGGATTGCTCTTTTTTAATAATGACTTTAGGATTACCACATTTACTACACTGCATATTTACTACCTACATCTGTTCTACAAATTTTGCCAGTTGGTTTAAAGTATTTACTTCGAATACATGGGCTCCCGCCTCTTCATATAATGATACACAACTGTCAACAACATCCCATTTGTTTTTGTCTTCAGGATTCAATATTACAACTTTTTTAGAATCCCTTACAATCTCTTCCAAAACTCCCACACTGGCAGGAATGCCGTTTACCTTAGGTCCGGACCAATCCCTGCAATCGGATAGTATAATCACATAAGATTTATTATTTATATTTGCCATTTCCTGAAACTTGGTAAAGGCTGAATACATGTCTGATGTTCCATGAACCATCATATTCTTAACTCTCATATCCCTTACTTTAACAAAAGAATCAATCAGATATTCCTCTTTTAATGCTTTTGTAGTTTCAATTACCTTATTGTCAAACTCAAAAGTTCTGGAGCGTTTGAATGCAGTCTGTGCTGAAAACATCAGCATGAAAAACCAGCTACTTATCCACTCACAGGACCCGCTGATATCATTCAGGAAGAGATGTTCGTTCTTGTGTGGCCTTGGTTTTGCATTAACAAGCTCTACAGGGACTCCACCATATTTGAGATTTGCACGTATTGTTTTTCTCATGTCAATTTTATTGGAACTGGATTTGACTTTTCGCCTTGAACGCTTATTGGCTATTCTTTTTCCCAGTCTTTGACAAATTTCCAGCATCCTCGGATCAAATCTGTTGAGTTTAGTTAAGTCCTTGTTCATCAGCTCCCCATCCCTTTCAAGCTGTTTGACTTCTTCCAGAATAGGCTGGCCGGATAACATTTTTAACTTTTCATTGTTGATTTTTTCTTTTTGAACATTTTTAAAGGCAGTATTTTGCTTTTTAATTACATATTTATTTGATTTTGGACCTGCTCCTCTGTAAGCTTTACTGTGTTCCAGCGGGTCAGATGCCTTTTGCTCTACCTTTTCTTTGAAAATCTTTTCAAAAATCTTGTTGAATTTAGGAATATCATATCTGTCCTTGACATAAACCGCCATTAAAGCAGTTTTTAAAAGTTGCCTGTCATCAGAACCCAAGTCCTGATAGATTTGAACCGCAGATTGAGTACTTCTAATACTTACGGGCAGGCCTTCATCCCTTAACTGTGCGGATAAATTTGCAATTTTAGTAATCATTTTATCGTTTGTTCAAGACATCCTTAATGACTCTTTTCTTATCGCTTTCTGTCTTAATAGCTACGCCAATACTGCTTTCAAGTGATTCATCTAGATTTTTTGTTCCGAGATTAGTGACTGATTTTACCCAGTCAACAGTACCTCTTACGGACGGTTTTTTCATCAGATTTAAGTTACGGATATTCTGAACCAGTTTAACAACAGTAGAGACTACCTCATCATCCGCATCAGGTATTTTGGATTTGACGATTTCAATTTCCCTTTCAACAGTAGGGTATGGAATGTATAAAAATAAGCATCTGTCCTTGGTTTCATCAAGAAGTGATCTCTGTGAGTTGGAAGTTAATATAACAATTAAATCATTTTTCAGTTGGAATGTTCCGAGGTCATTAATTGTTATCTCCTGTTCACCCAATGCCTGAAGCAAGAAACTTTCAACTTCCTCATCGGCCTTATCAATTTCATCTATCAGCAATACGGAATCATTTTCATTTAAAAAAGCATTGAGAAGAGGCCTTTGTATGAAATATTCTTCATCGAATATTTTTTCTTCACTATCTGTCTCATTTCTGGCGGCTTCCAAATGAAGCAGTTGCTTTTGATAGTTCCATTCACCGACAATCTGCTCAAAAGTAATTCCTTCATAACATTGAATCCTGAAAAAATCTCTTTCAAATGCCTTTGCAATTACTTTTGCAAGCTCTGTTTTACCTACACCAGGCGGTCCTTCGATTAACATTGGTTTTCCAAGCAAAAATGATAAATATACAGTTGTTGAAATTTCATTATTTGAAACATATTCTGACTGTAAAAGTAATTCATCAATGTCTTTAATAGATATGTTATCTGATTGCAAAATTTAACCTTCCTAAAAATTATTACTATTAATTATATTCTATATAATATAAGTTTTATGTAATTAATTATATATTAATCTAAATCATATATTATGTATGGAGGTAAAACATGGATAAAGGCGATGCCATAATTATAATTTTATTAATTCTTATTGTACTAAGTGCAGGGGCATACATTGTTATTACTGGTGTTGGAATATCATTTAACCACAATAATCAAACGGACCCTGTTGTGAATACGACAAACATAACAACAAATACTTCAAATACTAACACAACAGACAGCACTCAAGGCGCTACTAGAGATACTGGAATATATGCTCCAGATTCAAGTCAAAGCAGTTACAGTAGTAGTGACAGTGCAAGTTCCGATGGAGGATACAGTTCTGACAGTTCATATAATGCACAGCCTGCAACTTCCACTGATTCCGGAAGTGTTGATACCAGTCAACAGGCCGGACAAAGCGAAGGAGCAAATCCGTCAGATTTTGACTGAAACTAATTTTTAAACTCATCAGGATTTTTGAATAATTCAAAATCCTGAACATATTCTTTACCGGTAATCATTGCTATTTCAGCTTTTTGAAGTTCAGAACCCAAATATGCTGCATGTTCCATTCGAGTTACCAGCTCTTTTGAAATTATTTCTTCATATACTTCTTTTGCAGATTGACCTACAATGACCAAATCAGCATTGTTTTTCTTAAAATGAGTGGCAGTGATTCTGCTTTCGGCTACAGTAGTTCCGTAATCTACATTTATTTTAAAACTTCCTGCCTTATCCCTTATGAATTTTAATGGTGCTTTCTGCCGGGTTTCTTCAACGCCATCAAGTTCATTTAAAATAATGTCATTTCTTTTATGCTTATCCTTAAAGGCAACCAGGTTGATCCCCAAATCTTTTGGAATGGATTTTCTGTGTTTTGCAAGAAACATCATCTTTGAAGCGGTGGCCAGTTCATAGACACTTCCCCTGGTTTTACCACTTTCCTCAGGAGTAAATAAAATACTGACTCCCAGCTCCATACCTATTCCTGCTAAAAGCACATTAACACCGCCTGAATCGGCATCCATCAATTCGGTTACGTTACCTACTCCGAAAAACATTGGTGCGGGATTGGTCTTGTGAAATTCATTGCATGCAATAATTGATTCCACGATACTTGAACTGTTTACAGGGTCTAAAATCAGGTCAGCCACATATCTTAGTCCTTCAGTGTCCTTGATTAACTGATGCATTGATTCAACTCTTTCTGCAGGAGATTTTGGAGATTTTCCCTGTGAAAAATTAGTCGGCAGCAATACTGCTGGAATATCTTTTTCCTTCAGTATTTCCTGAACTTCAGAATTGTTTCCCAAATCAAGGCTTAAAACAAAATCAATTCCATTTTCGGCAGCCACCTTAATTTCCTTGGCATTCAATGTATCGATACTTAATGGCCTATCTCCAACAATCGGCCTTAATGTTTGGATTAATTCAGGAATCTTGTCGGAAAAATCTTCACCTGCGGCCATTCCTATATCAATCATGTCGGCTCCCGAATCAACAAAATACTTACATTTATTGATTAATGCCTCTTTTGACAGGAATGGTGCATTAGCGATTTCGGAAAGCACCCTCATTGGAAAATCCTCACCGACAGGAAGATTTCTGATTAGGATATTATTTGGCTTTTCAAGAAGTTTTTTAATATTTTCAGTATCATTTTCAAATTCTTCAATGAATTTGAAGGCTTCCTTACGTTTTTCCTCTTCTATCAATTTGTCTGCAGGCCTGTCTTCAGACAGATCAATGCTTCCAACCAGGTTCAAAACCATTGCAAGATCGGCTCCATCGGTAGACCCCTTGAAAGTTGGAATTCCCAGTTCTTTTGTAATCTCTTTTGTTCCTTTTTTTATTAAGCCCGGAACAAGAATCATGTCAATTTCATCCAGTTGATCGGAAAAACAGGTTTTTACTTCTTTAATAATTTGTCTTGGAGTTAAAAATGCAGCTACTTGAGTATTATCTGCAATATGAACAATTATATCTTCTTTTGAATTTGAAACAACTTCTTTGATTAAAGGATACGCTAACTCACCAGTAATTATTAAAACCTTCATAAAATTTCCAACCAAATTTTTTATATTAAATTATTATATTAATGTATTATATTAAAGTTATCAAAATTTAATTTTCATTTAAAACATTCCCCCATATCTAAAAGAATTTAAAAGTGTATAAAAAAAGAATAAGACTGTTACTATCATTTTTAAATTAATAGACAAAAAACAAATGATTAAAATTAAAAAATTTAAACAAAATTATTTAAAAACTTATTTTTAACATAAAATTTATATATTTTGTAATTTATAATGATTATACATGATAAATATATGGAGGAGAATTAATGATTGAAATTCGTTTTCATGGTAGAGGTGGACAAGGTTCTGTAACAGCTGCTGAAATTTTGGCTAAAGCAGCTTTTAAAGACGGAAAATATGTTCAAGCTTTCCCATTTTTTGGAGTTGAACGTAGAGGAGCTCCAGTAATGGCTTTCACAAGAATTGATGATAAGCCTATCGACTTAAGATATCAAATCTATAATCCTGACTACGTATTAGTACTTGACGACGGATTATTAAATGTAGTGGACGTATTTGCTGGAATTAAAGACAATACTGAAGTAATTATTAATACCCAAGACTTTGAAGGTAGTGGGGAACATGTGGTCCACAGTATTGATGCAACTGGTATTGCACTTGACCTGTTAGGACGTAACATCGTAAACACAATTATTTTAGGATACTTTGCTAAAAAAACCCAACTAGTAAGTATTGATTCACTTATTGAAGTGATAAAAGAAACATTCCCTGGAAAAATTGGAGAGTTAAATGCAGATGCTACCAAAAAAGCTTACGAAATGGGATAATAAGGTGAGATAATGGTAACTATAGGATGTGTAATTAAAACACCAGGAAGTAGTAAAAATAATAAAACTGGAAGTTGGAGAACTTTCAAACCTATTTTAGACAAAGAAAAATGTATTGATTGTGACAATTGTATTGTATTTTGTCCGGATTCCAGTGTAAACAAACAACACGATATTGATTACGATTACTGTAAAGGATGCGGAATTTGTGCACATGAATGTCCTTCCGATGCAATCGAAATGGTAAAAGAATAAAGAGAGTGATTTAATGATAAGAGAAGTAATGACCGCAAACAAAGCAGTTGCAGAAGCTGCAAGATTAGCTAAACCACAAGTTATTCCTGTTTATCCAATTACTCCACAAACTACAATTTCAGAGTACTTAGCACAATATGTTGCAGATGAAAAAATTGATGCTAAATATGTTAAAGTTGAATCAGAACACAGTGCAATAAGTGCTGCTGTTGGAGCTAGTTGTGCAGGAGTAAGAGTATTTACAGCAACATCCTCACAAGGATTAATGTTAATGCACGAAATTTTATTTGCTGCAGCTGGTATGAGAGCACCATTTGTTTTAGCAGATGCAAACAGAGCAATATCTGCACCATTAAACATTTGGAACGACCAACAAGATTCAATCGCACAAAGAGATGCAGGATGGTTGCAAATTTATGTTGAAAATGCACAAGAAGCATTAGATACCACTTTAATGGCTTATAAAATTTCAGAAAATCCAAATGTATTACTCCCATCAATGGTATGTTTAGATGGATTTATTTTAACCCACACTGTTGAGCCTGTGGAAATCCCAGACCAAGAGCCAGTGGATAAATTTTTACCTCCATATAAACCAGAACATTCATACCTTGATCCAAAAGACCCAATGTCCATCGGTAACTTAGCAGACCCAGAATATTATCTTGAAGCAAGACATGACATGCAAGTTGCTATGGAAAACTCTATTGAAGTAATCCAAAAAACTTGTGATGAATTTGCAGAAATTTTCGGAAGAAAATATGGTCTTGTAGAACCTTATAAAACAGAAGATGCAGAAATTATCTTTGTTGCAATGGGATCACTTTGTAGTACTATCAGAGTAATTGTAGACCAGTTAAGAGAAAAAGGAGAAAAAGTTGGTTTACTTAAAATCAGAGCTTACAGACCATTCCCAGTTGAAGCTATTGATGAAGCTGTTAAAAATTGTGATAAATTAGCTGTAATCGATAAAAACGTAACATTCGGAATAGGTGGAGCATTATACACTGACATTAAAGCAAAAATCCACAAAGAAGCTTACGGATTTATTGCAGGTTTAGGTGGAAGAGACATCACACCTGACTCAATCTTAGAAGTATATGAAAAAACCAAAAATGTGCCTGAAAAAGAAGTCACATGGATTGGACTCAAGGAGGAATAAATATGGTGGACATACCTGATAAAAACTTATTAGCACCAGGACACAGGGGTTGTGCTGGATGTGGTGCATCAATTGCAGTTAAATTAGCTTTAAATGCATTAGGTGAAAATACCGTAGCTATTTCCGCTACAGGTTGTCTTGAAGTTATGACTACACCATACCCAGAAACAGCATGGGAAGTTCCTTTCATTCACGTAGCATTTGAAAACTCCGGTGCTGTTGCATCCGGTGTGGAAAGTGCATTAAGAATTCAAGGAAAAGATGATGTTAATGTTATTGCTTTCGGTGGTGACGGAGGTACTGTAGATATCGGTCTTCAATCATTATCCGGAGCCATGGAAAGAGGACACAACATGACATACATCTGTTACGATAACGAAGCATATATGAATACAGGTATTCAAAGAAGTGGAGCAACTCCGTTCGGTGCAACTACAACCACATCACCGATGGGAAGCGCAAGTTTCGGAGAAGACAAACCTAAGAAAAATATGCCTATGATTATGGCAGCACATGGAATTCCTTATGTGGCTACTGCATCAATAGCTTATCCAGAAGACTATGTCAACAAAGTTAAAAAAGCAGCTGAAACCAAAGGACCTGCGTACATACACTTACAACAACCATGTACAACAGGTTGGGGATTCGGTTCCGATAAAACTATTGAAATGGGTAGATTAGCTGTTGAAACTGGATCTTGGATTTTATATGAAATCGTGGACGGTAAATTTGATATCACTTACAGGCCAGAAGAAAGGAAACCTGTAAGAGAATATTTAGCACCGCAAAAAAGATTCAGACACTTAAATGATGAGCTCATTGAAAAAATCCAAAAATACGTCGATGCAGAGTGTGAAGAATTAGGATTATAAAGGTGGTACAATGGAAAAAATTTCTGTAAATAGCAACTTATGTGATGGATGTATGAACTGTGAAAACATGTGTGCGTCCGTTCATAAAGCTAGTAGGATAAAAATTATAAACTACCATTCTTCATTTTATTCCATTGTATGTCAACACTGTGAAAGTGCACCATGTATAACCATATGTCCAACCGAAGCAGTTACTGACGAAGGCGTCAATACTGAAAAATGTATCGGATGCGGATTATGTGTAATGGTTTGTCCATTTGGTGCAATGACATTTGAAGCAAACATTGCTGAAAAATGTGACCTCTGTGCTGATAGAGACGAAGGACCTGCATGTATCAAAGCATGTACTAAAAGAGCTATTAGCATTCTTGATCCTGCAAAAGTCAAATCCAAAAATCAGGAAAAATTCTTGGCTAAAATGGCAGGATTATATGAACCTAATAAATCAAAAAGTAGCTTTGTTCATGTAATTACAAGTCAAGCAAGAGCAAGACTTGTTTTAGAAGAATAATAAAATTATGTTTAATTCAGGGAATTGTACAAACTGTACAACCTGCGGAAGTTGTCAACAAATACCTAATGTTGACACTCCCATCTTATTTTGTATGCATTGCAAACCATCAGATGCCCCATGTATTAAAATTTGCAGCGAAGATGCTATAGAAGTTCTTGGCGGAGCCATAACCATAAATGGTGAAAAATGCATTAAATGTGGAGATTGTGTGCCTGTATGCCCAATCAACATTATCAAACTTTGAACTTCACCCTTTAAAAGAAGCTGAGAATACCCGTACAATAATGTTAAATATTTCAAAATTCAAAATAAAATTAATTAATTTTAAAAGGGTATTATTTTGATTACTAAAGACATTATTACAGATACTGTTTATGAACTTTACAAACAAGCGGTTATCGTTCTTGGTGAAGATGTAAAAAAATCACTTGAAGATGCGCTTAAAATAGAAGAACATGACTTAGCACGTTTAAATATTGAAGCAATATTAAAAAATATTGAACTTGCTGAAGAAAAAGGAATTCCAATGTGCCAAGATACAGGTCTGCCTGTTGTTTTTGTAAAATTAGGCAATGTTGAAGTTGAAAACTTACGTGAAGGAATAGAAGACGGAATCAGAAAAGCCACTAAAGAAATTCCAATCAGACCAAATATCGTAGATCCATTAACACGCGAAAATACAAATGTCAATGTTGGAGATTACATTCCACCTATCGATATTGAACTTATTGATGAAGATTACTTGGAGATTAACATTTTACCAAAAGGTTTTGGTTCAGAAAATAACAATGCAATGAAAATGGCACTTCCTGCAGAAGGTATTGAAGGCATTAAGGAGTTCGTAGTTGAATCTGTCCTCAAAGCAAAAGGCAAACCATGTCCTCCAACTGTGGTCGGCGTCGGTATTGGCGGAACATCAGATTTATGTCTAAAATTAGGTAAAAAAGCATTGCTTGGAAAAGTTGGTGAAAGAAACCCCGACCCAGTAATTGCTAAACTAGAAGAAGAAATTTTAGAAGAAATCAATGCCTCAGGAATAGGTCCTATGGGACTGGGTGGAAAAACAACCACCCTAGATGTTAAAATCCTAAAAGCGCATACTCACACAGCAGGCCTTCCGATTGGAGTTTGCATCCAATGTTGGGCAGACAGGCATGCTACAACAAAAATATATGACGAATAGACTTCAAAACCAACCATTACCCAATCATCTTTTTTTAATAGCTTAAACAAATTATCTGAATGATCTAGGAGTAGTAGGTCTCGGAATATTATCATGAAATTCAATAGCTACATCCATCATTTCCACAGAAATGTCGCCAATTCTTTCAAATGCTTTGATAACCCTAAATAAATAAATAAAATAATTGGAACGTTCTTTTTCATCAAATGAATTTTCAGCCATTTGTGTTGCAATTAAATTAATGGATTTACTCTGAAGGATATGAATTGAGTCCTCCAATTCCATTAAATCCTCTTTTAAATCAGTTTCAGCATCAATGAAAGATTTCATAGCTAAACTAATCATTTTTTGAGCTGTCTTATACATCTTTTTTAATTTTCTCAGCACATTATCATCAATAGTGTAAACATCATTAATTACAAATTTTGCAACATGACCGCAATAATCTCCTATACGCTCCAAATCATATGCAATCTCAGTATAAAGCATTGATTTTGAAAATTCGGAATGCTGGTCTATGCTTACAATTGTCTCAACAGAAGTCCTTATTTTTTCAACAAGGTTGTTGGTAGTATAATCCATTTCCAAAGCTTTATTGGCCTTATCCACATCATACTCCAAAACAGCCTGAAAAGATGCTTCAAGCTGAGAGTGAACATGACGGGCCATGTTGTTCAGCATATCATTAATTAAAACATTACTTGCAGAATTTTTTGGAGGTGTGTGCTGCTCATATGATTCTGTGAACTTCTCATAGCTCTTTAAATCAATCATATAAGCCCTTTTTATTGTTCCGTCTTTAACTAAAGGCTGTAATAATTGAGTAACATATCTTCGGGAAATGCCTAATTTTTCTGCAATCTCATCTTGAGTGGACGGATTTTCATAGAGAATCAAATCCAATATCTCCTTTAATGTCTTATCCCTTTTACTCATTATTACACCTATTTTTTATATTCATCCAATAAATCATTTGATTCAAAGTGAATTTTATCTGATGATTTGTTAATACCTTTCTGATAGGCATTATCATTAGCGCCCTGATTTTTCTGGACATCCCTTCTAAACCTGACATTTTGTACTTTTTGAGGATTCTCAGGCCTATTGCGTTTCGGACGGTATCTTCTGACATTTTGTTTTTTAGGCTTTACATAAACATAATCATCTTCCTTATTTTGAAAATGTTCCTGAGTATTTTTATAGACCTTTTTCTGAGGTGGAACAGTATTAACTGCTTGGGATGTATTTTCAGATTCTTTTGACAGGATTAAAATCCTAAAGATTACAAATGAAATGATTAAAAATGCTACAATAGCAATTGGCAAGTCAAAATGATTGAATATAGGACCATATAACTCAGTTAAAGGATTTCCTAAATCTACAAATCCTCTTGCTAAAAATACCAATCCCACAAACACTAATAATAAACCATGCTCTTTTTTAACAAATTCCGGTTTCAGCACTAACGGATATGCACTGATAAACAGTAATGCAATACCTAAAATTCTATATAGGTTATTATTAGCGAAATTCTGAATTGACAGATAGAACTTTACAAAACCATACGGTAAAATTCCCATCTCAGCAATTAAAGCGAAAATTAACAATAACTGAATTAATGCAATTACCACCAATGGAAAGACATATGCAATTTCCCATTCAAAATCATGATTGAAAGTGGCATTTGAAACTGGATTTTCAAGCGCTTCGGAAAGCATGTTATAAAGAACGGATGAGATTACTGAACCTATAACCGTACCAGCTACACCTAAAATAGAGGTTAAAATTGCAACAAATGCAGAAATTAAACCCACCAATATAAGTTTTTTATAATTCATAATTTTCACCTTACACTAATTTAATAAATATATAATTTTTAACCAATTTAAAGTTTAAGATGAACATATGATTTAAATTTTTTGATTGAAAAAGATTACATAATCATAAGTTATTTTAAAAAAAAGTAATTAAAAAAGAATTAAAAATAAAAAAAAAGAAATTATACTATTGTAAGTGCATTAGGCACTTTTTTAAGTATGTTTTCTTTAATAGGAATCATTGTTGAAGAAGCTATTGAAAAGTCTGCATCACTGGCTGCTTTTTTATCATCAACTTCACCAATTATGGTGGCGTCTAAAGCTCCCTGTAAGTTTTCCACGGCATTATCCAATACCCATTTGTCAACATCGGAAATTATAATTTCATCTACATGTTTGTCCAATTTACTAGCTATTACCCATGAAATGAACCTTCCTCCATGCAATGCAATTGTATTTCCTTCTGCCAAATTAACAATGTCATTTAAAGTATGTTTTAATTGAATATTTTCATACATTCTTGAAATATGACAATAACAATCCTGCAGTTGAAGAGTTAAGAGCTCAAGGAATCACAGAAAATCATTTAGTTTTAACAACTAACAAATTAATCAGAGACAATGAACCTGTAACTCCGTTTGTATTGGATGACGTTGCAAAAGTTTTAACTAAAAATGCGTTAATACTGTTGAGAGATGCATATGATTAAAATAGCCACAGCAGAATGTTTTACCCATGGAAAAATCGGAAGGGAACTGCATGCACTAGCTCAGGATTATGAAGGTAATTTCGGGTGCGAATATATTGAAAATCCTAAAAAATATGGGGATTTTGATTATACTGCTCTTAGTGTAACATGCAGTTTATTTATTCCAACAATTGAAGCTGTTAAAAAAATACTGAATGTTGAAAACCCCCCCTCAACCAAATACATTAATTAAAGGAATCAAGGTTTATGATGAAAAAGGGGATTTGGAAGTTTCAAGAATCATGGCGGAATCTGTAAAAAAATTAAGTGACTGTGACATAGCTATCAGAACTACAGCAGGTGTGGGCAGAGGCGGAATAACCATACTTACCGATGAATATCAAATAACTACAACCACCGACATATACGCTGATCTTAATGAATTAAACAGCGAAGATCTGTTCAACAGATCAGAAAACGGTATCAAAAAAACATTGAAAATATTATTACTTTTTTTAAATAAGGATTTTGAAAAAATAGAATCTTTAAAAAACATTAAAATAATTAAGCTTTAGGGGGGATTCGAACCCCCGACTTCCACCTTACCAAGGTGGCGCTCTACCGGCTGAGCCACTAAAGCAATATCGAGTAAAAAAAACAAAATAGTGCAAGGGAAGGGATTCGAACCCTCGAAGGCCTATACCAGAGGATCTTAAGTCCTCCCCCTTTGGCCGCTCGGGCACCCTTGCATACAATATTGATATTGTACCCCATAGTATATAAACATTACGGTATATTCCCAAAATTCAAACCAAACCATTATTGAATGAATATAACCATAATGAAACGGAAGTTAAAATTAGAATTACAATCACCCAAATAACAACAAATAACTTCTTAGGGTCTGATTCTCCTTTTGTAAAGTATTTTTCACCTTTAACATCGCTTGACCTTTCACGAGTGTTTTTATAGAAATCATCATTCCTCAAATAATTGTAGAACATTCTGGTAATCAAATAAAATATGAAAAACATTACAAGCCCTACAACCGGTAGCAGACCGCCATTCAAAAACATGACTGATACGGATGAAAATAAAAGACCCAAAAATATAAAAAACAGCGCGGATAGGATTATTGAAATAGTCTTGTTGAAAATCATATTTACACCATTAATATTTTAGAACTTCCTTTATAATAAAGTTTAGGAACACCTAATAAATTATTACTAAAAAACTATATAAAGATTAAACTTATTATATTTAATTATATTTTTTTAAAAAAATTCAAATGGTGTATTAATTGAAAATAGATATGGAAGAATGTGGAGTTTGTGAAGATTGTATTGACGTGTGTATGGAAGAGGCCATTAGCAGAAAGGCTTACACCATAATCATTGATGCTGACAAATGTGATAACTGCGGCGAATGTGTTGACGTTTGTCCGGTTGGAGCTATATACGAAGAATAACGATTATTATGAAAATAAAATTTACTCTAATTGACTATTTAATAATTATTTTAGTGATATGTGCAGTGATTTTTGCATTTATACACATTACAACTGATGACTCTTCAAACATTCAAAAAACTGCTTTTGATGCATCAACAATTAACAAACTACCTGAAACTTATTTGAATTATTATAAAGATGGATATATCGTTAAAGCCAGTGTTGATGGTTTCAATTCAACAAATGGAGAAAAAACTACTCTAAACGGTACTGTCAAATGGGTAGATGAAGGATCCAGCGTAAAGGTTTTAATTGAATCAGGAAATAAAACATACCTGGCAGGATTATATAAAAATGTCCAGAATGCAGACATTTATATAGATACAATATCCCTTGAGACTGACGGAAGCGTTTATGACAATCTAACTGAATTTAAGATTAAACCTCAAAACATCACTTCATTAAATGATTTAAGGAAAAATCTAACCGGTAGCAATTATGAAATTTCCACTACAATAACCGTTGATTCCATCAGCAGTGAAAAGATACAGGAAATTGAAAATAATCTATATCTACACAGTAAACGAATAGGTATAAAAACCCTAGCTACTGAAATAGATTATCAGCTGGTTATTTCAAAAGCAGATAAACAAACATTGGATGACGGAAATTCTGTTTTAGGAAACATTAACGGAATCACCGATCCAATTTCTATAAGAATTTATAATTGCAGCGCAAGCGATATTGAAAATGTAAAAAATAACTACGAAGTTACCAATATTCGAACATTTTAAGTTGTGTGAAGCATGAGTGTGATTTATTCTACTTTAACATCATTAATAAATAAGATTAGTGATGAATTTCATAAATCATTTTTATTTACAGTAATATTTGCTATTTTAGGATTCATTGAAGACCAATGGGTGAACAGCTTTTTTAAAAAATTATATCCAAGCGAAAACTTTTTAAATTTTTTAAATAAGAATCAAATCCTTAAAAATCACATTTTCAATCCATTGATAGTGCTTTTTGTCTTTGCAATTTTCTTGCTTTTGGCACTTAACTCAGTTTCAAACAGCTTAGCGATAACATTAATGTTGGCATTTGCAGGATTTTTTATAGGATGCGTAATCATTCCAAGATTTTTCTTGAAAAATGATTCAGATAATATTCTTCAATTTAAAAGAAAAGACATATATTCAATAGGATTTTGTTTAATTTTAATAAGTATTGTATTTTTCTTCGTAAGCATTGCTTCTGTTGGAGGAATACCCCTTTTAAAACCTTCAATAAGATATCTATTAAAACCAATATTCACAATGCCTGTATTTTTAATCATACCTGGAACATGCCTTGTTGCAAGTGCATATTTAAAAGATTTTCAGGACAATGAAATTACCAGATCCCAGGCAAGATTCAGATTCCTATTTTTGCTAGCAATTGACTGTGCATTTTTATTGCTTCTAGGTTACAGGACACCACTACTTGCAGCATTTCTCATCATAATTATCATAGGTTTCTATGGAAATATTGTTTCTGTTTGGGAAGTTGTTATAGGTGCACTAATTGGTGTAGGTGCAATAGTCGGAATTGGGTATTTTCGTTCACTTGGAGAACTGACAATAACATCTTCAACCAGTCCAATATACACCCTCCAATCAAGAGCCGATTTTACACTCCACGTATTGAACCTGCTTG
Organism: Methanobrevibacter sp.; assembly: GCF_015062935.1. NCBI lineage: Archaea > Methanobacteriati > Methanobacteriota > Methanobacteria > Methanobacteriales > Methanobacteriaceae > Methanobrevibacter > Methanobrevibacter sp. The sequence continues at coordinate 22,901 of NZ_SUTM01000019.1, forward strand.
ACTTTATCGGAGGAAACTTCGGCGTGACCCATGGAAGCATGCTAGCCAGTTCAATTCCAGGAAGCGATTTAGGCCCACGTATGATGGTAGGAAAATTAATTGCATGGAGAACTGAAGTAACAGTCACCCCCACCCTGATTGGCCAGATGGTAGTTGATTTCGGAAAAGTCGGAGTCCTTCTCGAGATGACCTTATTGGGATTTATTTTAGGTATTGGATTTAAAATAATGCAAAAAACTAAAAACTATTTTTATATTGCAATTTACTCACTGATTTTAACATACTCAATTTTAGGTGTTGAAACAGGAATTTTAGACATACAGGTTTTATTATACTTTGCAATAGCCATTTTCATTTACTTAATTAACATCATAAAATCAAGAAATTAAGCTGATTTTTGACATTCAAGTAATACGAAAAATAAAAAATAATACAAAAAAGTATTACTTTAATAACATTTATATATTAAAATAAGATAAATTTTTAAATATCAAGTAATTCAAGGACTTATTAACCATTATATTTAATAACACTCCCCAATTAACTTGATATTACTAAAATAAATAAAAAATAATACTTTTCAGTAATACTTAATTTATAAATTAAAATAAAAAAAGTATTACTTTTGGAAAATGGAGGAATTAACTTGCATATACCTGACGGATTCATACCTATTGCACAATGTCTTGTATACTATGTAATCTTAATTGTTGCATTATACTTCTCTGTAAAATGGGCCAGATCCAATTTAGATGAAAAACATATCCCTCTTATCGCAGTTCTCGCTGCCGGAATTTTTGCAATCATGTCAATGAACATACCTATTCCATTCGGTACCAGCGGACACATGGTTGGTGGAGCATTAGTAGCTATTGTATTTTTAGCTCCAGAAGCGGCTGTTTTAGTATTTACAGTGGTTTTACTTATCCAAGCATTGATTTTCGGAGACGGCGGAATAACTGTTTTAGGAGCAAACGTATTGAACATGGCAATCATTGGAGGTTTTGTTGGATTATACACCTTCAAAGGATTGAACGGAACTATAGGAAAATACCCTGCAGCAGGCGTAGCAGCATGGTTAGCAACAGTAATTGCTGCATTGGCATGTGCTATCGAAATGAGCATTGCAGGAACATTCCCAATAAACATAGGTATCCCATCTATGGTATTATACCACTTCTTTATTGGAATAATCGAAGCAGTATTGACTGTAATTGTTCTTGCGGCATTAGATAAATTTAGACCAGACCTACTTGCATGGAATAGAGGAGATGCATAAAATGGAAAAAAGAGATAAGACTTTAATAGCAGTTGCTATTGTAATTTGCGTTATCATCTGTGTTCTTTCACCATTCATAGCATCTGGCAATCCAGACGGATTAGAAAAATCAGCAGAAGACTCCGGTATCGCAGAAGATTTTTCAATTGAAGAAATCAAAGACATCCCTGATGCAATATTCCCTGATTACGCATTTGCAGACAATCCGGATAACCAAGGTTTACAAGTTGTAGCGCTGGCAATAGGCGTTATAATTACATTGGCATTGGCATTTGGTGTTGCATATGTTGTAAAAAGTAGAAATTAAATTTTAATTTCTATATTTTTTTCTTTTTTTAAACAATAATTGAAACTTATTAAATTTGACATAACCGAATAATAATATATAATAAATTTTTAATATTATACTAGGGAATAATATGGTAGACATAACACAAATTATGAGATTTGATGATTTGGCATCAAAAGACAGTCCGATACACAATTTGGAAGGGCGCATAAAATTAATCTCAACTATTTTTATAATATTAGCTTGTGTTATTTCAAAAGAATTATTTATTCCCATAGTGCTTGAAATATTCTTACTTATTATACTAAAACTGGCTACATTATCCTATTGGGATTCGGCAAAGAGACTGCTGATGTTACTCCCATTCGGAGGAGCCATTATAATTTTTCAACCATTTATTCAACCAGGAAACATAATTTGGAGTTATTCATGGTTACACATTACTGACGTGGGACTTAACTGGGCAATACTGCTTTTAGCACGTATGATCGTATCCCTGACAGCAATTATCATATATTCATCAACTACACCCCTGCAGGAAATGGCGAGCTCTTTTAGAAAATTGAAAATGCCAAGGGATTTAGCTATGATTTTATCAATCATGGTAAGATTTTTATTTTTATTCGTTGATGAACTTGCAGCCATTAGAAGATCACAAAAATCACGAAATTTCAATATACATTCAAAGAACACTCCATATAAATGGAGAGTCAAACAGGTTGGATATACTATTGGAATGATGTTTCTAAAATCATACGAACAAGGGGAAAGAGTCCATAAAAGTATGGTAAGCAGAGGATTTTCAGATGCCTCTGAGATGTTTGATGAAAAGAAATCCCCTGAAAAAAGCGATTACATATACTTAATTTCAATAGTCATCATTGTGATAATAATTGAAGTTATTCTATTCAGATATTCCGGACAACTAGGTTACTTCGGTCAAAATTTAGCAATTAATTAGGTGGCAAATATGGAACAAATTCATTTAGAAACAAAAAATTTATCTTACACATATCCTGACGGAACCAATGCTTTAAAAAACGTTAACATTAAAATTAAAAAAGGAGAGAAAATTGCCATTATGGGTCCTAATGGTGCCGGTAAATCAACATTGTTCTCTCATTTCAATGGTTTAACCGAACCTACTTCAGGACATGTGGAAATAGATGGTGAGAAAATTGTTTTTGAAAGAGAAGAGCTGATTAAAGTAAGGCAAAAAGTAGGAATTGTGTTTCAGGACCCAAATGATCAACTATTCGCACCGACAGTTAAGGAAGACGTTGCTTTTGGACCTATGAACCTGGGTCTTGAGTATGATGAAGTCAAATCCAGAATTACCGAAGCATTGGATATGGTGGGCATGTCCGGTTTTGAAGATAAAACACCTCATCACTTAAGCGGAGGACAGCAAAAAAGAGTTGCAATAGCCGGAATCATTGCAATGAGACCAGATATAATGATACTTGACGAACCTACAGCAGGCCTTGACCCCGAAGGTGTTGATAAAGTATTGAATATTTTAAATAACCTCAATAAAGAAGGAATGAGCATTGTCATATCATCACACGATATTGAAATGGTAAACCAATTCGCAGATAAAATATTTGTCCTGTATAATGGTGAAATTATTGCTTCAGGCGATAAACATCAGATATTTTCAGATAAAGAATTATTAAAAAAAGCACATTTAAAAGCACCAATTACAACTGAAATATTGTATAAATTAAAAGAAAACGGATTAAATGTAGATACTGAAAAAATAGGAATTGACGAAACAGTTGAAGAAATATTAAAAATTAAAAAAGTTTAATTTGTTGAATTTCTTCTTCTGAATCTATCTTTAAGTTTTGTAATAAATTCAAACTCTTCTTCTAGTTCAGGATGATTTCCAAATCCGCAGTTTGGACAATGAACCTGATTGCAGTTATCATGCTTTCCACAACTGGAACATCCACGATTTTCCAATTCATTTTCATCAAATTCAAAACCGCACATTCTACATTTCATTATAACACCTGTTAAAAAAAAGTTAAAAAAATAAATGAAAAATTGAAGTTATTCCACTTCAATATTTCCAGCTTCTTCTTTACGAAGACAAACATCATATCCTTTTACACTCATTTCAATAGGATCACCAAGAGTAGCTACTTTTTTAACGGTAATTTTAGCTCCTTTAATGAAACCCCTACCTAATAAGTGTCTTCTTAAACCTACATCACCGGTTTCATGGTATTTTACCAAAGTTACGGTTTCGCCAGGTTTTACATCTTTTAATGTTTTCATAATATCACCAGATATATAATTAAAATTAATTTTTAGGTATACATAACTTTGTAAAATCTAATATATAAATATTTAGTTATGACTAAAAATTTAAAAAGAAATGATGAAAAATATCATCATCTTTTTAATTTTAATACCATCAATATCCCAATATCACTATCCGAATCCTGCTAATAAACCTACATTGTAGATTAAGAAGGAAACGATATATGCAGTCACTAATGTAATACCGGACATGATTAACGGCCATCTCCAGCTGTTGGTTTCTTGTTTGATTGCACCGATAGATGCAAAACAAGGTACATACAACAGACAGAATGCCATAAACGCATATGCGGATAATGGTGTGAAAATTTCTTGAACCATAGACATGGTTCCTTCTTCATCGTCTTCTTCAAGTCCACCTAATGTAGCGAAGGTAGATACTACAACTTCTTTAGCAACTAAACCTGTGAGGATAGCGATACCTGCTTGCCAGGTTCCGAAACCAAGAGGAGCAAAAATTGGAGATATTACAGTACCAATCATACCAAGAATACTTTGTTGAGATCCGTATTCTACACCGAATGGTAAGGAACTTAAAATCCAAATAATTATTGCAGAACCAAGAATAATAGTACCTGCTTTTCTGAGGAATCCTTTGGTTTTCTCCCAGGTATGTAATAATACACCTTTTACAGATGGGATTTTATAAGTAGGAAGTTCCATTACAAATGGAGCGGACATTCCTTTAAACATAGTTCTTTTAAGAATACCTGCAACAATGAGTGCGACTACAATACCTAACAGATATATTGATAATAAGATTAAACCTTGATTTGCTGCAAAGAATGCTCCTACAAAAATACCGTAAATTGGTAATCTTGCACTACATGACATAAATGGAATAAGCATCATTGCAAGTAAACGGTCGGATTCGTTTTCCATTGTTCTGGTTGCCATAACTGCTGGTACTCCACAACCAAATCCTAAAATCATAGGAATGAATGCTTTACCATGAAGACCAACTACAGTATGCATAATTTTATCTAAAGTGAAAGCAGCTCTTGCCAAGTAACCACTGTCTTCTAAGATACTTAAGAATAAGAACATCAGAATAATTTGTGGCAAGAACACAAGTACTCCACCTACACCGCCAATGATTCCTTTTTCTAAGAAGGAACCTAAGACTTCATTTCCAACGGCTCCAGCTAAATATTCACCTAACCATGCAAATCCTCCGTCAATTAAATCACAGAACGGAGTTGCAATTGTAAATGTCAAGTGGAATAATAAGTACATTATAACAATAAATATGATTGGAGCTAATACTCTGTTAGTTACATATTTATCGATTTTATCAGTAGTGGATTCTTTTTCTACAGCCGGCCTTTTAACAGCTTCAGCCATTAATCCGCCAATATATGCATATCTTGCATTTGCAACAACTTCTTCAGCACCTTCATCGTAAAGGTCATGAAGGTGGCCTGCAACCTTGTCAACTTCTTTCATTATTGCAGAACGTTGAGAAGATCCCTGAACTTTTTCTATAACAATTGAGTCTCTTTCCAATAATTTGATTGCTGTCCAAATTGAAGGAACATCCAGTAAATTGTTGTCTTTTTCTATTAAAGCCTGAAGATCACCTAAGTGTTCTCTTAATTCATCACCATAAGCTAATTTTGCACTTGAATCTATTGGATTTGAAGATTGCTTTTCAACAGTTGTTAATAATTCATCAAATCCGTCACCAGTTTTAGCGTTAATTTCTATAACTGGGAATCCTAAAAGTTCACTCATTAATTTAATATCAATGATGTGGTCTTTTTTCTTTGCAAAATCATTCATGTTAAGTGCCATTACTAAATTAGCACCAAGTTCCATCATCTGAACTGTTAAATATAAATTACGTTCCAGATTAGCAGCGTCAACTACATTAACAATAACATCAGAGTCATCATCTACAATGAAATCTCTTGAAACGATTTCTTCCATAGAATGAGCACTTAATGCATAGTTACCCGGCAAGTCAACAACATCATAATTGTAACTGCCATGTGAAAAGCTACCTTCAGCTCTTTCAACAGTTTTACCTGGCCAGTTACCTACATGTTGGCGCATACCAGTTAACCTATTGAATACAGTAGTTTTACCCACATTCGGGTTTCCTGCCAATCCAATAATTAAATCTGTCATTAACCATTCTCCCGTTTTTATTAACTTACAGAACAATATTCATTTTATTAAATATTATTCAATTACTAAAAAAATTTTTTTAGTTTAAGTCTACTAATCCATACAAAAAATTAGGTTAACCTAAACATATTTTATATTTGATTTTATGCTATTTAAATATTTAGGCATACCAAAGAAAAAATAAAATATTTATATTAAAAAAAAGTATAGAATATTAAAGTAATTTTTATAAACATTAACTAGGTTGATATAATGAGTAATGCCATTGAACAAGCCCGACAGTATATTGAAAAAGAAGACTATAAGCAGGCACTGAAATTAGCCAGAAAAAGACATGGAAAAGATGATATTCAAGAATATATTGGAATTCTGGATTTGCTAATTGATGCCGATTATCTTCTGGCTCTTGAGGAAAAAGGGATTTACTACCAGTATTATGATGAAAATCATGACAATGGGGACTTTGGTGAAAAATACTTTAACCAGTACCTGGAAAAACAACCTAGATCAATTAATGTAATATGTGACAAAGCCCTTTCCCGCTTCAACAAAGGCAAGATTGATGAATCAATAGAACTTATGGATAAAGCCTATGACAAATACAAATCATACTCAAAGATTGAAAAGCCAAGAATCAGTAAAAATGAAGTGTTGATGGGAAAAATTGAACTGTTAATGCAGGCAAAAAAATATGATGACGCACTTGCTTACCTCAACAAATATGAAACTTTAACAAACGGTGATGAAAAATCAGACCTGTACAAAGGAGTTGCACTTCAAAAAATGGGAAAAAATGAGGAAGCTATTGATTATCTGGACAAATCACTGCAGAATGAAGATACACTCATGGCCCTCAACTCCAAAGGTGATGCGCTATATGAACTTCGAAGATATAAAGAAGCATTAAAATCATATGACATGTGCATTCAAAAAGAAAAGGTAGTTGAAGATGATTTGGAAATGATTACCAATTTCAATTATAAAGCAGCATACTGCTGTGTTAACCAGGGAAACGACAGTGAAGCAATCAAATACCTAAATAAGACAATCAACTTTTTAAATGAAAAGGGAAGACTTCCAAACGACATTGAAAAGATATATCAAAAATGTTCATTTGAAAAGGAAAGAATTATGAAAACAGGAACTGTTGAGGATAAGGAATTTAGAAAAACAAAATTTTTAACCATGAAAACTTCCCTTATTATATTGGGAATAATTATAATATTATACGTAATATTAAGATTACTGGGATACGGAAATTAAGATCCATAACTGCAATCCCTAAACCATCATCACATCAACATTTCAATTTTCAAAATGAAAATATTTATATACTAAAAATAACTATTGTTATATAACGTAAGTTATTTTTTTTATCAATAGTATGTAAAAAAATTTAGGCGTGCCTAAATTTTTAGAAACATTTATATACTATGAAAACAAACTTTAATACAAGTGAGATATAATTTAGGTAAACCTAAATTTTCACTTAAACAAAACATATTATTAGTCAAATAATAATACAATCTCCAAAATATAAATATTTAGTATTAAATTAGCTTTCCACAATTTTCTAATTTAATACAGGGAAAATTTAATCTGCCAAATTTCCCAAAAATCAACCATTGGTGTTTATAACTCTCCAAAACACATAAACACCAATATTATCTCTTTTTAAAAAAAAAATTATTTTTAAGGCCCTTCACCATCGTAGGTTGCGGCATCATCATAGATTTCTTCATCCCAGTAGTTATACTCAATGTAATCATCGATCTGCTGGTTTAAACCCCAATGATGATTGTCATAATAAGTATAAGCATCGAAACCGGAACTTGCAGTTTTAACAGTAACATCCTTAGTTTTTGAAGCGGATTTGTATTTTTTATCCCCATCAAATTTCACTTTAACATTATAATGTCCAGGATCATATTTCAAACGCAGAAGCTTAGTGTAGGGTGCATAAGCCCACTTATAATTCCCATTTGAATCGGTTATAGTATAGTGAAGTTTTCCACTGCTTTTTATATCCCTTCCATGGCTATCAACAAGTTTTATTATAATTACTCCTTTACCATTCAACCATTTATCCGTAGAAATTTTTACATTAACCTTTTCCTTTGCAAAAGTTGGAGTGAGTAAAACAAAGCATAATCCAACAATTGCCAAAATGATGATGATTTTTCGATTCATAATAATCACTGTGAATAATTTGTTACAAATAATATTTAAATATATATCCCAATATATTATTATAGAGGTTGATTTATGATTAAATATGATGACATAATTAAGAATTCCCCATTTTTAGTGAATCATTTGATTTCTTTAAGCAAGACACATGATTTTTACATAAACAAGCACATTAAAAATGGAACTGATATTTTACCTAGCCAATATTACATGCTACTTTTTTTATATTATGAAATGGGAACAAACCAATCAGATATTGCAAAAGCTTGTTTAATGGATAGAAGTGGTGTTTCAAGAGCATTTAAGGATTTTGAAGAAAAAGGACTGATTACAAGAGAAATCAATGAAAACAACAAAAGATCATACAACATCACTCTCACACAAAAAGGAATTGAAACCTCCGAATTTCTAATAGAAAAAGAAAAAGAATGGGACCATATGGTTTGTGAAGAATTGGACATAAGCCGTGAAGACCTGCTTAAATTATTATCAAAGATATCTCTAAAGTCATTGGAATTTAACAGAAATCAATTTTAATCACACCACTCAAACCACCTATCCACCTCCAACTACAATTTTACCAGATTAATTAAATTTTACTAAAAAAGAATAATATTGCCGAATAGCTTAAACAAGATTTATATTGATGTTTAATCAATGAATAGGTATGATTGAATTAGTTATTGCTTGTTTTATAGGTATATTAATCGGAACCACTACAGGAATGATACCGGGAATACATGTCAACACTGCCGGAGCAATTCTATTTGCTTCCTCAACATTTCTTCTGACGTTCTTATCTCCGGAGTTTTTATGCGTTTTAATGGTTTCAATGTCAATTGCACATGCTTTAATAGAATTTGTACCTTCAATGCTTTTAGGAGTCCCAGAAGAGGGAACAGCAACATCAATTCTTCCAGGACACAGAATGGTATTGCAGGGAAGATCAAAAGAAGTGATAAGAATCGTTTCAGTAGGGGGTTTCGGAGGCATCATCGTAACTGTTCTAATGCTTCCTGTTTTTGCAGTCATTCTTCCGGCACTGCATGATTTTTCAAAACCTTTTACATGGATGATTCTGCTTTTTGCATCAATTTATTTGACATATAGCCTAACAAATTCCAGAAGAGATTTCCTATGGTCATTACTTCTTTTCATATTATCCGGAATTTTAGGCTGGATAATTTTTCAAACGCCAATTTCATCAGGAGTATCATTAATGTGCACATTTTCAGGCCTTTTCGGAATAAGTACAATATTATTTAGCCTAAATGAATCTTCAACAATACCTCATCAGAATCCTTTTTACGAACTGAATCTGGACTGGAATAAATATAAAAGCATTTTTGCAGGAGGCATTACAGGAGCCATTTTGGGATTTCTTCCAGGTTTTGGTCCTGCCCAGGGAACAGTCATAGCTCAGGCTGCAAGCGGTGCAAGTGACAATAATGATGACGATACTGTAAACTTTCTGCTGGCCACTTCAGGATTGAATGTTTCGGATTGCCTGTTTTCCCTGATAGCAATCTACATCATTGGAAACCCCCGAAGCGGAATAGCCGTTTATATGTCATATTTAATCTCTCAAATGAACATGAACCATTTGGCAATATTCATTTTTGCATCATTGATTGCAGTTTCTGTTTCATTAGTGTTATCTTTAAAATTAGGAGATTCCTTTTCAAAATTAATGAGCCGTGTTGATTACAAAAAACTCTCAATTGGAGTGATTTTGCTTCAGATTCTGATATTGTACATTTTTATTTTTTATTACAATGCACCAATAGGATACATGACATTGGCTTTAATTACCTCAACTGCCATGGGAATGCTGCCCCACTATCTGGGCGTCGGCAAGTCACATCTGATGGGAATCCTGATTATTCCAGCCATCGTTATTTACATGCAAATGTTTATTTAAAATGTTTGGTGCCATCAAAATATTGAAAAATAAGAATAGCTAGATAATTACCACATTATCAGCTATTTTTTCAGCTTTTTTAGTAATTTCAGAGATATCTACACCAGGAAATGCATCTATAACACACAAATCAACATGCCCAACATCCAGATTTTCAAATGCCTCGTTGAATATTTCAAAATTATCAACGACATCATTCAATTCCAAATTGTGTTTCAATGCATCTATCATCTCCGGATTGACATCATTGAAAATAACTTTTTCAAATCCGTATTTCAATAAATAAATACCCAAAGCCCCAAGACCGCACATTGCATCTATAGCTACGCCTTTTTTAATGCCATTATTCTTTAAATAATTATGCAATCTCAGCAGTTTTTCTTCGGTAGTCATTGCAACTTCAATATGGTGTTTTGATTGGTTTTTTGCTAAAATTACCTTATCCCCAAGCAGGGTTCTCATCACATTTATCTGAGTGTCATCCCCTTCAAGTATCTCAAAATGATTAATAGTTGAATCCTTATCCTTTTGACCGGCGAGATTTTGAGGGCTTCCTTTCAATACGCATTTGACTTCAGGAACTTCTGAAATTAATCTTGAAGCAACTTCAGGTGTAAAATCATTATGCAATAATATTAAAGTATTTTTCTGAATGAATTGAGGATTTAAATTACTGTAATAAAAATCAGACAAAGGAACTGGTGAATTGCGCCTAAGTGTTGCTTTTTGAGGAACTATTTCTGATTCTATCATGATTTTTAAGATATGGCTCATTACAATATCCAGTGGCCTTTTTCCACATTCACATCTCATGTATTCCCCATCATAATCTTCAAAGTTGATTAACTCCCTTAGCGGAGAAAACTTTTTAATTTGAACATCACTGCATTTTTCACATTCATTCAGTGATTTAATTTTTTCATCCACATCCATAACAAAACACCTCAAAATTACTTTTATAATATTGAATTGATTTTAATTAGATATAATGCTTTCGATTCAAATAAAAACTTTATAAATGAGCATTACAAATCTTATAATGCCATTATAATTCTTTAAAGGTGAAAATATGAGCAATAATGATATAATACCACAATATAATACAGTTAGACAAAATTACAGTGCTGAGGAAAAAATTCTTTTAGGGGAACTTCGTGAAAATTTAGTGGATTTAGCCATATCCTCCGGTGAAAATTTCCAGCCAAACGAAAACAAAATGTTAAATGACATAAAGAGTTTCTTATTTTTAAGGTTAAATAAAAATAATGAAAATAATCACATCTCAAATGAATATTTGGACAATCTTGCAAACAAGCTACTCAGAGACATAATCGGATACGGTGAAATCGACCCCCTAATCCAGGATGACAACCTAGAAGAGATAATGATTAACGGAATTGACAAACCAGTATTCGTTTATCACAGACAACATGGAATGATGAAAACAAACATTGAATTTGATGATGAAAAGAAATTAACTGATTTAATCGATTCCATTGCAAGACAAATCAACAGAAGAATAGATCAGGAATCACCGATTCTAGACGGCAGACTGATTGATGGGTCCAGAATCAATGCGACAATACCTCCCGTATCACCCGATGGCCCATCATTAACAATCAGAAAGTTCAAAAAAGACCCATTAACCATAATCGATTTGATAAATTCAAAAACAATATCCATTGAGCTTGCCGCTTTTTTATGGCTGTGCATCGACGGGCTTGGAGTGAAATCCGCAAATGCAATCATCTCCGGAGGAACAAGTTCCGGAAAAACAACAACATTGAATGCATTATCATCATTCATCAACCCAAAAGAAAGAATAATAACAATTGAAGACACATTAGAACTCCAGCTTCCACATGAACACGTTATTAGAATGGAAACAAGACCTGCAAATGTTGAAAATAAAGGGGAACTGACAATGAATGACCTTGTTAAAAATTCCTTAAGGCAACGCCCCGACAGAATCATCGTGGGTGAAGTGAGGTCAGATGAAGCAATAACTCTTTTTACCGCATTGAACACAGGCCATTCAGGATTCGGAACACTTCATGCAAATGATGCCCGTGAAACAATAACTCGGCTTACAAATAAACCAATGTGTGTTCCGGAAATAATGATTCAAGCTATAGATTTTATCATTATGCAAAACAGAATTTATACCCCTTCAGGAGTGTCCTACAGGAGAATCAGTGAAGTGGTTGAGATTGTCGGAATTGAAGAGGGAGTTGTCCAGCTCAATAAAATATTTCAATGGAATCCTGAAACTGACCAAATCGAAAATGTAAGCATTTCAAGCAAAACATTATCACAAATTGCCAAATTAAGCGGACAATCAATCAATGAACTTCACAAAGAAATCGAGAAAAGGGAATTAGTACTCAAACATATGATTAAACAGAATATACATTCCGTCAATGATGTCAAGCAGGTATTGGATTTGTATTCTCACGACAGTGATGGAGTGCTGAAAAGAATTATTTCCAACAGGTGATTTGATGTTAGACAAATTTTTCATTTTTATCGGTGAAATGGCATTATCTCCAATCAGTTTCATTAGAAGTCTTTCCTTAAAAAAAACCGATGACAAAAATAAAAATCAGAACATGCAAACAACCAATAAAATATTTTCACGGATTAACCTGGAGGCTGAAAACAAGACCTCCAAAAAAGAAAATTCACTATTGGACAGACTAAGGGAAAGATTGCTGAAAATACTGTTTAAAAAACAAACAGTTATTCTGTTACTGTCCTTAACCTCAATTTTGATAATCACATCACCGTTAGAAATTGCAGGAATATTTCTAACCGTCATTGCTATGGTTTACATATTCACCTTATATTATCCCCAAATTAAAAATCAGCGAAACTACTCTGATTTGAATCAGGAATTACCCTATGCTTTAAGACATATGGGAATCGAATTGAAATCAGGGAAAGGACTTCATGACACGTTAGTGACAATCAAGGATGCGGATTATGGAACATTCTCCCATGAATTAAATAGGGTTCTGGAAGAGGTCAAATATGGAAAGTCAACAGAGGACTCGCTTTTGGAAATGTCAAAAAGAGTAAAATCCGAAGGTCTTACAAGAGCAGTCCAGCAGCTTATAGGTACATTACGGGTTGGGGGAAATCTTGCAAACAGTTTGGACATAATCGCACAGGACATATCCTTTGACATGCAGATAAAGTTAAAGGAGTATTCCCAAAAATTAAATTCGTTTATATTAATCTATACTTTCATTGCAATTTTAGCCCCTGTTATCAGTTTAATAATGCTGATGGCAAGTTCCACAGTTATGGGAGATTTGATTTCAACAAATTTGTTAATGTTATTATATGGTGCAATATTTCCAATGATTGTGATGTTTATGGGAGTTTTCATGAAAAAATTAGAGCCAAAAATTTAAAAAAAAAAAGAAAGGAATTAACCGAAGAAGGTTTCAATTCCTTTTGAAGCAAGTAAACCTACGAATGCACCTTGCTGATCCATTACAATATTTCCTTTAGAGTATTGGTCAATAGCTGCATTTACCATAGCAGATTTTATTTCAGGATCTTTTGCTGCTTTAGCTGCTGCTTTCACTACATCAAGTACTGCTTCACCTCTGGAAACACCTTGGCCCCAATCTTCCTCACGGATTATATCAATACCGCTGGCAGTAGTGTTTGTTCCGTTGATGTCTAACGGACCTGCAGCTGCAAGTACAGCATCAAGTGCCTGACTATTAACCGCTACAACAGAATCAATAGAGACTTTAGTGTTGTATTCAACTATCTCTTTTGCAAGTTGCATACATTTTGCATTATCTGCTTCCCAGAATGAATCGTGCAGCAACAATTTTGATCCGGCTCCCTGAGATTGTGCTTCAGCGGGTTCAGCGGCAGTTGGGTGAGTTAAACCTCCTGGATAAACTGCAGTATAATTCATTAAAGTTCCATTTTTCAATGTAACAATAAAACACATGTCACATGCACCCATTCCAGGCCTGTTTTCACTTTCATCAATAGCGCACACCAATATATTTTTAGTTCCTTCTGAAAGTTCAGTGTCATGGCCAATGAACAGTGCTCCGGCAATTATTGCTACAAGACCAATAAGAACGATAATCAATATAGCAACAATAATTTTTCTTGTCCTATCCATAATATTACCCACATTAAATATGTTAATATTATTTTTTAAAATTAATAATACTTAAACATTATCAAATATGAAAAGAATTAAGGAAAAATGAAGAATTTCTTAAAAATAGTGAAAAGATAGGTGAAATTAAATATGATAGACATATTTAATTTCGTGAGAGTAGTTATATGCTTTTTTACTAAATTAGAAAAGAGAGTTTAAACTAATTTAGTATAATCGGAGTGTATTAGTATGGTTTTTAAACCAAAAATACGACAGTAATTAAAATTAGATTTTTAGGTAGACCTAATTTTTATCACTACTACTAATGTAGTTGGAAGAGATATATAAATGTTTCTATTTTTTTAGGCATACCTAAATTTGATGAATTTATGGAAAATATATGGAGAAAAAAAATAGTGAATTTACATCCACTATTTTCAAAAAGAGAGTATAATGAAATAATGATGCTTAATTTTAAGGGGGCTGTAAACATCATATTCGCTTTGGAAAATTTTTTGGCAGTGAAAATTTTCGCAAAATATTAAATTAGAAAATTGTGAAAACTAATTTAATACAAATATTCATTTTGGAGACATACTATATAACTAATAATATGTTTTAAAGTGGAAATTTAGGTGAACCTAAATTTATGTCACTTGTATAAAAGTTTGTTTTCATAGTATTTAAATGTTTCTAAATTTTTAGGAATGCCTAAATTAATTGAAAAAAATATATAAAAAATAGAGAAAGAGAGTTACGAAATAACTCTAAAATTAAAAAAAAGAAAGGATTAAATTTAATCCATTAATCTTCCAACGCCAGTAATTTCAATACTAGCTACGCCTTCAATAGCTGAAACCATTTCTTCAACAGGTTCAGATCCGCCTTCACCGTCATCGGTGATGAAGCTTATGACAATTGCAACTAAACCAAAAGCGATTGGTTCTTCTTTCATATCATGAAGTTTTGCTCCTTCAGGCATTGAATCTTTAATGGTTGCTTTAATAGCTTCTAAATCTACATCAGGACTATCTGGCATAATTTTCATAGTTGTTAATACTTCACCCATTCTAATTCCTCCATTTTAAAATCTATGGTCCTTCAAATCCGCATTCGCATTTGTAAGCATGACCAAAGGTACGGCATTTTTCACATCTTGATATTTTTGCTCCACATTCTGGACATTCAAATTCAACAAAAGGCCCAGTTAATGGAATTTCTTGTTTACATGAAATACATTCTACAGTTTTCATTTTAAATCACCTATTATTTGTGTGTAATCGAAGTTATAATCATTTATATTATCATCTATTAAAGATAAAACCCTTTCAGGGCACTTCCCATTCACAACATAACAATTAGTCCCAAACTCTAATAAAAGAGACGGTAACATTACATCAATCGATGACTCTTGAAAAGTTAGTAAAGTTTTTGCATCAATTTTACTTATGAATGTTGAACCTGGCTCTTTCGGTTCTTGGGTATATATACCATTTACATTTGTTACTATTAAAAGGTTTGCATTTAGAAGGTGTGAAACATAAGCTGCAATTGAATCTGAAGTCACATCCCATGAACATTCAAACGGATCTTCTTTTTTTAAAAATTCGGAAACTACAAATATTGGAGTGAAACCTTCATCAGCAATTTCATTAATCTCATCAATAGAATATGCAAGTTTTGTAGAGTCAACCTTATCATTAACAAGTTTTGCTATTATATCCATGCAGTCAATGGCAGTCCAGTGATTCACCTCTTCAGAAAAGCTCTGCTCATCATCATATTTCCTAATCAGATTCGCAAACTCTCCCCCTCCAAGAATAATAACTGAATCTGTATTTTTCAGTTGTCTTGCAAGTTCAATTGCATAATTTGGAAATAGACTTCCCCCTATTTTCACAACCTGTTTCACGATAATAATCACGACCTAATTTAATTAAAAGTAGAGTTCATTAAATAATAATTAAACTATAAAAGTTTCAAATCACCAGTCACTTCATCAAGGATTTCATCTTCATCAGGACCAAGTGCCAAAACTGTAACGCTTGATGTAGGTATCTGAGTCCTTCCAGCATCAACTACCAAATAATTAGCAATTCCTTTTTTATCAGCCAATTTTTTAAGCTCAGTTAACTCCTCCAAAGTCTTGACTTTTAAAACAACCTTGGCATAAGCTTCATTTTCCCATTTCCTGATTTTATCCTGAGGAGATTTTTTATATGCTCCAATAGCACCATGGCAACACTGTGCAGCGATTTTTCCTTTTTTCATTTTTAAATCTGTTCTTACAATCATTACCTGTTTCATTTTATCAATTATTAAATATTAAAATTAATGATTAAAAAGTTTTTGATAAGTTAATTTAATTAAATAGTAATAACAAAATTATTAATGATTATATTTTTTAAGGAGATTATAATGACTCGTATTTCAATTTTAGACAAAGACAGATGTCAACCTAAAAAATGCGATTATCTTTGTATACACTATTGTCCAGGAGTCAGAATGGATGAGGATACAATCGTGATCGATGAAAGCACTAAAAAACCGTTGATATCTGAAGAATTATGTGAAGGATGCGGTATATGTACTAACCGATGTCCATTTGATGCTATTACAATTATTAACTTGCCTGAGGCAGCAGGCGAACCTATTCACAGATTTGGACAAAACCAGTTTGAATTGTTTGGACTTCCAAGTCTGGAAGAGGGAACTGTTTTAGGTCTTTTAGGTCAAAACGGTATCGGTAAATCAACAATAATGAACATATTATCCGGAAACCTGATACCTAACTTCGGAGACTATGAAAACAAGCCTGAAAACTGGGATGAAGTTATAGAATACTATAAAGGATCAGCACTTCAAAAATATTTCAAAGATTTGTCCGAAGGCAACATCAAGACTATCTTAAAGCCCCAAATGGTAGACAAACTTCCGAAAGTTGTAAAAGGCAAAGTTAAAGACTTGCTTACAACCGTGAATGAAAGAGACAAACTTGATTACGTTACAAAAGAACTGCAACTTGAAAATGTATTGGACAGGAAAATGGAAAACCTGAGTGGTGGAGAACTTCAAAGAGTTGCAATAGCCGCAACTGTATTGAGGGAAGGTGATTTCTACTACTTCGACGAACCTACATCATGGCTTGATGTGTCCCAAAGATTAAATGCCGTCAAAGTAATCCGTTCACTTGCAGAAGAGGGCAAAAGCGTACTTGTTATTGAGCACGACCTTGCAACTTTGGACGCATTATCCGACAACATTCACATATTATATGGTCAGCCTGGAGGATATGGTGTAGTTTCAGGTAGAAAAGGAGTTCGTTTAGGAATAAATGCATACATCAAAGGATTCTTAGCAGAAGAAAACGTTAGAATCAGAAGAAATCCAATCGAATTTGCAATCAGACCACCAACTCCAGAAGATGAAGGAGATGCGCTTGCAAGTTATACAAACTTAAGCAAAGACTACGACGGATTCAAACTAACTGCAGATGAAGGAGAAATCTTTTATGATGAAATTGTAACTGCATTCGGTTCAAACGGTATCGGTAAAACCACCTTTGCAAAAATGCTTGCAGGAGTTGAAGAACCAACAAACGGAGAAGTTGACGATGAAGTTACAATAGCTTACAAACCACAATATATCGTTACAAACTTCGAAGGAAGCGTGAGCGACTTTTTATATATGAATGCACCAAGTTTCGGAAGTAAAATCTTTGAAAGCGAAATAATGAATCCCCTATCCTTGAACGAAATGCTGGACAAACCGGTTAAAGGTTTAAGTGGAGGAGAACTTCAAAGACTGGCTATTGCAGCAACACTTTCAAAAGATGCTGAAATTTATCTTTTCGACGAACCTACTGCATTCCTGGATGTTGAACAAAGACTTATCGCAGCAAGAGTTATACGCAAGATGGTTGAAAGCAGAAATGCAGCATCATTGATTGTAGACCACGATATCGTATTTATCGACTACATTTCAGACAGGGCAATGGTATTTAACGGAACTCCCGGTTTAAACGGTCATGCATCAAAACCTACTGATCTTAGAAATGCAATGAACGAATTTTTAGGAAACTTGAACATTACATTCAGAAGAGATAAGGAAACAAAAAGGCCAAGAGTAAACAAACTTGACAGTTACAAAGACCGTGAACAAAAAGAAAAAGGAGAATATTATTACCTATCCGATTAAATATGAAATAATGACAAAAAAAAGAATTAGACAATTAGATATTTTCTAATTCTTTTAAAATATATTTTTTTAACACATCAACTGCTTTTTCACCATCACTGTCCAAACGAACCGCATCCAACGGATTTAAATCATAAGTTTTAACAACAGCATCTGCAGATATGTTTTTTATTGAATTTACATCTTTATCATTTAAAATTACTGACGCACAGTCGTCACTGCAACCTGTTATTGTAACTATTTTTGCATCATCAAGAATAGGTGAGCAGTTATTCGGTTGAGCAGAGTATTCGGTTATACATGCCGCAACAATGTTTTCATTTTCAAGAGCAAGTTCAACAGTAGCTGCACGAACTACCAAACCTAATGGACTTAATCCGCTGCAAGACACTAAAGCTATTTTTTCTTTCATTTTTTCATCCTCAAATATCGTTTTTTAACTTTTTCATAACCTCTTTTATAAAACGGACATAAATCAATGCACCTGCTGCATCCTTCACGGTGTGCTGTGCATAATTTTCTTAAAAATTTCCCATCCTCATCAAATGCATTTTCAGGGCACCTGTCAATGCAAACACCGCATGTTGAGCAGTAATCCTCAACCCACAGCATGTCATTTTCACTTTTGAACGGCAAATTTTCTATTGATGTTTTAATCATGAAAAATCCTAAATTCAAACCTTCCTTAAACATGCACATGTTGCTTCTTGTAATTACCGCATCATTTGACTGAAGTGCAATTGCCCGTAAGCTTACACGGTCATCTAATGGATTGATTAAATCGGCCTGAAAACCGTTTTTTCTTAAAATGTCCGCAAGTTCGAATGTCTTTTTACCCACTTGCTGAAATTCCTCATCCATTAATTTGCATTTTTCCTTTGAGGGTTCCATTTTAAGGATTTCATCAGACATTCTGTATTTTAAAATGATAATATTGTCCCAGTCAATATCCCACTCCTTTTTAAACTCTTCATTTAATTTGGAATAGCTTAAACCTTCAAATTGATAGTCAATGACTAATTCGTTGAATTCATTTAAAAAATCAGCAGATATAGTGGTTTGGGGATGGTGAGGGTTTTCAATTTTATAAAAATTAGGAATAGGTTGATGATATCTGAATCTCATATGCAACCTATTTTGTTCTTAAAGCCTCAACGGCTTTAGGGAACTCTTCACAGAATATTTTAATTTCTTCTGTTGGAATTGAGAAACTTATACGAAGGTATTTATCTCCAAAGTCTTCGGAGGTATATTCCCCTTCACGTGTGAACAATTTTTTCTCAACCAGATAATTTGACATAACTTTCGGATCTATTCCTGCACCTGACAAGTCAATTACCATCATATTTGCGTCTGACGGATAAACCGGCAGGAAAACTCCTTCAATAGGTTCAATCATTTCATTGATTAACCTTTGGTTTTCAAAGCAGGTTTCTCTCATGGAATCATACCATTGAGGTTTTGATTTTAAACCTGCAATTGCACCGTACTGGGAGATGATGTTTACACCTAAATCATTAACAACCGCATTTTTGATGGCGTCGATTATCGGTTTTGTGGATATGACTCCTCCGATTCTTAAACCTGCCATTCCGAATATTTTTGAAAAGCTGTAGATTGTCAATGTCTGTTCAGGAGCATAATTCTGTGCATGGAAATGCTCTCTTGCGAAATCCTTGTAAGTCACATCATGTAATAGATAAATATCATTTTCCTTTGCAATTTCTGCAAATTCCTTAAGTTCGTCTTCAGTGTATGATGAACCTAACGGGTTTAAAGGATCAATTAGAATAACCATTCTTGTGTTTTCATCCATATTTTTTCTAAGTAAATCCGGAGTCAATTTGTAGTTGTTTTCTTCATAATAAATTGGAACGTATCTTATTTCATTAGCAAACCTGTTTGCAAAGTCTCCAATAATAAAGTAACCCGGATCTGATAAAATCACATTGTCTTCAGGCTCAAGTAATGCCTGCATAACCAGATATAAAGATTCTGTTGCACCTGAGGTCAATAACACTTCCAAATCTTCGAAACCTAAATCATCTAAAATTAACTGTTTAAGTTCACTGAATCCTTCAGGAGCAGGATATTTACAGAATGTCTTTTCCTTTATCGCTTCAATCATGGCATCGGAGATTGTATCGTCATGTAAATGATTTGTATTTTGACCCATCCAAATCATATCTTCGTCCATATACATATCTTCAAAAAAGTCATTTGCACTGTCATATCCTTCTGGAGGCACCCTTTCAGTTTTTTGAAACTTCTTTTTAGGGTGTTTAATATCAAAATCACTATCTCTCATAATATCACACAACAATTCCAAAATAATTATATATTTTTTATAAGTAATAAAATTATCTTATACAATTCCCCTGGAAGTAATTGAAAAAACGGCCTGATTTCCTTCAGGGAGGCTTCTGTGACGAATCAAAGTTGCAATTCTCTTATTTACCTCATCGCCCCGTTCCAGTTGGATTATTACCTTGCTCCAGTATTGCAGGATAGTTCCTCCAACAGCGCGGATGTCATTGTTTCCTTCATCATCAAAAGCATTGTAAATCTGATTTGTAAGCACAACGGCCACATCATATTTCCTTGCAATCTTGGACAGTATTCCCATCTGCTTACCTAACTCCTTATTGAGTTTAGAGGATTTCATGTCATCTACACGATAAAGTGCGACTGCTGAGTCCAGAACTATCAAATCAACATCGTCATGATTTTTCCTGAGCCATATTTCAATAGCTTTAAGGTTATCATTCTGTTCAAGGAAATTGGTTGGTTCAAAAACAATTATGTTATTGGCCACATTTTGAAAATCTGAACCTGAAATCTGTTTGATTCTGTCAATTGAGATTCCACCTTCAGTATCCATATAAATAACTTTCTTGCCAGTTTTGGCTACATTTACCGCCAATGTTAATGTTATATTGCTTTTACCTGAACTAGGCGGTCCGAATATTTGAGTTATAACTCCCTTTTCAAATCCTCCCTTTAAAAGAGCATCCAGAGAAGAGTTAGATGGAATTTTTTGATTATCTTCAAAGTTAGCCAATACTTTCATATACTAACTTTTGATTTTTATATGATATATATTTAACAAAATTATTATAACTATGAATAATTATATTAAGAAATAACTTAAGGAGAGATTAACATGACTAGGAAAATAATCCCTTTATTGATACTTTTAATTATTTCTGTCAGTTGCCTGAGTTTTGTTTCAGCAGACAACAACACTACAGTGACTGAGGAAATTGAAGATTTGACAAATTACATAACCGTCAGTTCAATTAATGGAGATAAAATAGAATTTAGCGATGGATTTATTGGATTTTGCCTTGATTCTGCCAAAATAGGTGCAGACAGCAAATTCACATCCAGAAGTACAACAAGTAATGAGAATGCAGTCAAACTAGCAATTATTGAATGTTACAAACAAAACAAAGTAAATGAAATGGGAATCATCATTTCAAAAGTTGTTGCCAAAGATACAAGCGATTCAATTGTCCAGAAGGTTTTAAGTTCCGGTGAAACTATCGGCGACAATGCACTGGTTGAAATCAACAACACTACAGAAGGCAATTTTAATTTTGAGCTTTTAAAATCATCAAACGACGGCTCCGATTGCATAGCTTATAAAGTTTCATTACAGACCATAATACCTGAGGACACCCTTGCTGCAGGCGAAAATAGTACAGACAGTGAAGGCGTAAACGAAAGCGGCGACACTTCCAAAGACACCACACCACAAAGTCAAAATAATTCCGAGGAAGAAACAACTCCTACTCAAAACAATGAAACCAAAGACGTTAAAACTGCAGACGATGAAAACAATGGCGAAACTACAGTCAATGAAAAAAACAAAACAATAATCAACAAAACAAAAACAGTAATCGTTAATGAGACAAACACCACCATCATTAACCAGAACAATACCAAAATAATCAATAAAACAAATGAAACACCGCAAAATGCTACCGTTCAGGACACAATAATGAAAGCAGCGGGAAATCCAATATTCATTTTGGTAGTAGTTATTGTAGTTATTGCAATTGTCGCTGTGGTAATGCGTAAAAGATAATTTTTAAGAGATTAATTTTTAATCTCTATTTTCTTATTATTTTTGGCTTTATTCTAGTCAAATCAACAATTCTTGAAGCATGATTAGAATCCAGCTTTCCCACATCTATAACCAAATCAACCTCTCGATTCAACTGTTCCAGAATCTCCTGAGGAGTTGACAGGACTTCATCATCTGAAAGATTTGCACTGGTTGTTGTTATTGGAAATATACTGGCCAATCTGCAGGCGATTTCACATTTTGGAACTCTAACGCCAACATAGCTTGATCCGCTTGTAACTGCTCTGGGAACTATATTTTTTCTATCCAAAATAAATGTGTAAGGACCCGGCAGATACTGCCTAATCGTATTTTTCTGGCTTAAAGAAACTTTAGCAACCAAGTCAATGGCATTGATGTCTGAAACTAGAATTGAAAGCGGTTTAAGTAAACTTCTCTCCTTAATATCAAAAACCCTTCTGACCGCTTTATTGTCAAATATATTGGCTCCCAAACCATAAACAGTGTCAGTAGGATACAATACCACCCCACCATCTGCCAATACATTTATAGCTTCATTAATGATATCTTCATCAATTTTATCAATGCTAGTTTTCAATATTTTCATTTTTCTTACCTAACAATTATATTAGATAAAAATTTATATATAATTATGCTTCAATCTTTAAGACCATTATTAACAAGAATTTTGAATCCGCTAGCGAAGAACTTGAACATCAATCCGAATATTGTAACAGTGATTTCCCCATTTGTTGCTCTTATTGCAGCTTATGGTTTTGCAAATAAGATGTTACTGTTAGGAATGCTTGCAATATTGGCATCCGGATTTTTGGATGTTGTAGACGGTGCTGTTGCAAGATACCATGGAAGGTCATCTAAATTCGGCGCATTTCTAGACTCTACAATGGACAGGTTTGCTGATGCAATAATCTACATTGGAATCATATTTGGAGGCTACTGTGACTGGTTTGTAGGTGTTCTTGCAATTCACTCAGCAATAACAGTTAGTTATGTAAGGTCAAGAGCAGAATCACAGGGAGTTGACTGCAATATTGGAATTGCAGAGCGAGCAGTTCGTATGATTATTTTGATGGTTGGAGCAATAATAGGATATTTCGCAGGAGATATCTACTTTACATACATTATTTACATATTAATAATCTTATCATACTTTACAGTAGCTCAAAGAGTAGTACACGTTTGGAGGCAGTTAAAATGACTGAACTGGAAAGTCCCGAAAAAATAGCAAAGGATATTACAAAACTGGAAAGAAACCTGAATCAGGTAGCTCACATTGAGTTTGTTGGAAAGGAAAAAGAAGTTTATGACCGAGCCATTGATTATTGGAACGATTCAAAATATTACCTTGAAAAGGAAGATATGAGGACTGCATTCGGTTGCATTGAATACAGTCACGGGCTTTTAGATGCATTAAGGATGATTCACGGAATTATCTAACTGATTTTCTACTTTTGTAAATTTAAATAAATTGAACATAATTCAGCTGTCAAAATTTATTTGACAGTTCAATTTATCTGAAATAATCAATTAACACAGATGTTCGAAATTTTCGAACAACTTAATGTTAAATAAAATACAGTTATTTCCATATGGGAAACAGGTGATTCGTAAATTAATTTACAAATAACACCAAAAATATCCCATTACAAAAAAAAAAGAGTAAGTAAAATTGAAATCAAACATCAATTTTACTGTTTATTAAAGAATCATCACCTGCAGATATTATCTCACCATCCAAAACTTCGATAACTCGGTCTGCAAGTTTGGCCACATCCATATCATGAGTAACAATAATCAATGTTACATTCTTATCTTTATGCAAATCGATTAGTTGCTTAAGAATTTTGCTACTTGTCTTTGAATCCAGTGATCCTGTTGGTTCATCTGCCAATATTATTGAAGGATTGTTTGCAAGTGCACGGGCAATAGCTACCCTTTGACGTTCACCACCGGACAGCTTGTTAGGCATTATGTCAGCCTTGTCTTTCAAACCAACATCATCAAGCAGTTTCAATGCATTGGCCCTCATCTCTTTTGAAGACATTTTTTGAGTAAACATCGGAATTTCAATGTTTTCAACTACAGAAATGTTTGGAATTAAATTGTGCAGCTGGAAAATGAATCCTATTTTTTGAGCCCTGAACTCGTTGAGTTTTTTGGAACTGCTTAAATCATGACCTGCAACGTTAATGCTTCCGGAATCAGGCACATCCAATGCTCCAAGCATATTCAATAATGTTGATTTGCCTGATCCTGACGGACCGATGATAGATACAAATTCACCGTCTTTTATTGTGAGGTCAATACCATTCAGTGCCTTGATGTTTCCATTTTCATAGCTTTTGTAAACGTTTTTCATCTCAACTACATTCATATTATCACCTCACTCATACCTCAATGCCTCTGTCGGAGGCAGTTTCATCGCCTTGATTGCAGGATATATTCCGCCGATTATTCCAACCACAATAGCTATTGCAAATGCCTGGATGAAGATTTTTGGAGTGAATAAAGGTTCAATTCCCATCTGCGGACCCAAAAGTGTGCATGCCAAAAATCCTATTAGTGATCCAATTATTGCTGAGACTATTGTAATTACCAGAGATTCACCGACAATCATTGTCAGTATTTTTCTGTTTGACCATCCGACAGCTTTCAGAACACCAATTTCACGAGTTCTCTCAAAGACTGACATGAGCATTGTATTGATAATGCCTAAACCTCCGACAACAATTGCCAGAAGTGAAATCGCCCATGTTGAAGCCTGAAGCATATTAAGCATGTCTGCCATCTGGGACATTTCCATTACTGATGTTATTGTTGTAATGTTGTCTCCGTATTTCTCATCAATACGGTCAGCAACAGTCTGAGGGTCTGCACCTTTTTCAACCTTGACATAAATGTTTGAAATTGAATCCTCATCATCCATCAGCTCTCCGACTTTGGAAATTGAAGTAAACACTCCCCCAGCCATATTCTGGTCACCGGTTTCATAGATACCGACAACTTCAAAGTCTTCTCGGTCGATTTCAATATTGTCACCAACAGAATAATTATTTTCATCGGCATAGATTTCTCCCAAAATAACTTCTGATGAGTTATCCTCAAAAATTCTACCTTCCTTCATTGAAATATCTGCAAGAGTTGTTCCGTTAGGATCTATTCCGATTAAAGTATTCATATAGTCATCACCGACCGATGTCAGAACAACATAAATCGGATATGCCTCCTCCACTCCGGAAACATTTGCTATCTTGTCCGTCCATGAAGCGTTTATGGTATTTGTCCCATATGCAGAATCCCCGGTTTCCTTTCCTGAAACCTGAAAATCAGCACCGCCCGCATGAATCGTATCTTCAAACGTGTTGACCAAACCGTCTGTGATTCCACCAAGAGCAACTATAACTATTATTCCAATTGCAATTCCGACAATTGAAAGAATTGCACTTGTCTTTCTCCTGAATGGATTTTTAACAATGAATTTTAAAAATGACATATTACTAAATAGGTAAGTAATATATAAATAACTAATTACACTATTAATTAAGATGCAAAAATCAGGTGTTGAAATGCACAAGGAAACTTTAATTGAAAATATTGACAAAATCCATACAACTGAAATGGGTGTCGGAAGAATACAGAGAAATTTGGAAATTAGTGAAGAACCTGTAAGCTACTGCATTTCCAAATTGAAACAGGAAAATGCAAGAGTTACAAAAGAGGGAAAAAATTACTATATAGAAGTCGATGATTGCAGAATTACTGTCAATTCAAGCAGTTTTACAATAATTACTGCACACAAAAAATAATTATTTATATATGATTGTTCGGCACATCGAATAATCATGGAAAAAAAAACATTATTGTTTAAAACATTTTACAAAAAAAGTAAAAAAAGAAGAGATAAAAAATCTCTTAAACTTAATCCATATCTTCAAATCTGGATTCTAATTTGCTCATTACACCAGGAAGTGAAGTGTATTCCATTTCTTCAGCAGGTAATCTGTGAGGTTCGAATGGACCGTGTCTTCTGATGTAAGTTGCGATTTTAGCAGCTTGTTCACGGGTTGGGTCGAATGCAGGGTCATCGAATAAATCGACTGGTCCGATTAATTCACCGTTTGCTACTTGGAATCCTAAACCGATTACTCTAGGTGGTCCGTCGAATCTGATTGGGTTTGCTTCTGCTTCTGAAACAGGCATCATTGGACCGTTGTGGGATCCTCTCATCCATCCACTTACCATGTGTGGGAATGCAAATGGATCTACACATTCACCGTTTGCAGGGAAACCGGATTGTGCTCTTACGATACATGCTGGGTCGTCTTTACCGACGTATTCTCCAGCCATTAAGTTTAATCTTTCGGTACTTATTGCAGCTGCGATTTCACCGTTTTTCTTCCATACTCTTTTGATTACGTATCTTCCAGTGGAACCGATTAATGCGAGTAAGTCGTACATTTCTTCAGGACAGTTTAAGATAACTTTTTTGTGTTCGATTACATCAAATACTTCAAATTTGAATCCATCGTGTAAAGATGGGTCGATTACAAGACCTGCAGTGTTAAATGGGTCTGCAAACATTCTAAATACTGGTAAGTTGAATGCACCAGGTTCAGTTTTGTCACAGCAGAATACTAAAACAGGATCAGATGGTCTTTCTTCGAATTCCATTTCTGCTACACCAGGACCCATACCTTTGATGTTTCCGGAGAAAGTATCAGATAATAAGTCTTGACCTGCACCGTATAATTTTAATTCACGTGCTCTTTCAGTAGCTTTCATGAATGCATCATATGCGGTTTTGTGTACTTCTTCGTTTTCTTCCCCTTTGTCGTGGGTCATAATTAAGTCAATATCGTCTCCGCAACGGGAGATATAGTAATCTTTTAAGATACCGGTTTCTAAAGCTTCGTTTAAAACTTCATCACAGATATCCATTAATTCTGGGTGTGCGACACAGTGTCCGGACACACTTCCAATATCAGCTTTAATTACACTAACAGTAGTTTTCATTTTAATACCTCGAATTAGTAAATTATTATTTACTAGACATTTATTATTTTTGAGTTGTATACTATTTAATTATTATGATTAACTGTGTTAATTTAAGGGTATTTTTAGAAAAAATAGATAATTATTAAAGATTAATATGTCGAAACATTTATTAATCATGATTAAATGACTGCAATTTTGTTAAATGACTTCAACAAGCTTTAAATAGTATATTAAACAAAATAAGTTCTAATTAAGCCTCAAACGGAGGTGATATGTATTAAACTTGTTTTAAGCAATCATTACATACCAATCATTGCCATTCATTATGAATGTTTTGATGACTCCGTTCTCATCAATTCAACGGAGGTGAAGTCCTTGGAGATGATAATGCTCCTGATGGTAACATATTTTTTTAATGTGAAAACCATATTGGAAATCTTATTGATTGCCACATTAAGAGCATAATCTCTCAGAATTCACCTCCAAAATTAGAGGCAATCGGAAAAAATCAATTTCAATGATGGACTTTTAGAAAACACCAACCAATGTTTTCGCCGAGGCTTTTTGCCTAGAAGAACACTAACCGATTACCTCCAATATAATTACATTTATATACAACATCATCGATAATTATTACACAAGAGTGTTAACCTCGCCGAGGATAACCTCAATGAATTGATGAGATATTAATGTCTAAGGTTGGTATTGTAAGAGAAATCTTACAATATAGACATTAATTAATTAAACTATTTTTAGGGAATTCCCCATAATTCTGTAATTAACTTTTTTTAATTATTTCATTAGATTATTGTTATTATGATGTTGGATTTT
>NZ_SUTM01000020.1 GCF_015062935.1 Methanobrevibacter sp.
GAAAAATTAGAAAAGAAAAAAATCTTGCTCCTCAAAAATTTTTTAATCCGAATCACTTAAGTTTTTGAAAGAGCCTTCAATAAATAAGAATGATATAACTTATTAACACTCAAAAGATTGATGAATAATTAAAAAAAATAAAAAAGAATTCAATAAAATTATTTCCAGAATCTCGGATAGGTATCTGGTTTCATGAAAACTTTAGACACATTAACTGCAAAACCTGAGTCAGCATCTAAAATTTCATTTGAATTTAAAAATGAATTACCTGCAGCAACAAGTTCTCCTTTAAGAGTTTCAATAGCTACAATATCATTTTTTTGAATATTGTCCGCTAGTGACACGATTCCTCCGCATGCAAGGTCTGCACCATGACATACAGCATCAACTGCAGAATCTTTTATAACAATTTTTGGCAAATAATCAGCTGCCCTTTCCATTGGCATAATAGCCTGACGTAGGAATGATTCATCACCATCTTCAAGATAGAAATGATATGCATCAGTAACATCCTGCAATGTAACTAAGTTATTTTTTTCATTGAATGAACCAACCTGTGTTCTTCTAAGCTCCGCCATATGAGCCCCAACACCCAATGCCTCACCGATATTGTGGCAATAAGTTCTCACATAGGTTCCTGCTTCACATCCAATTCTGAAAAGTACATCCCTGCCTTCAATTTCATAAATAGTGGAATAATAAATATTACGTGTTCTAAGTTCACGTTTTACGGCAGATTTGACTGGAGGCAACTGGAAAATTTTACCTGTAAACTCAGCAAATACTTCACGAATTTTTTCTTCAGAAACATCCTGATGGAAAGTTAAAAGACAAACATATTCCTTTGGAGCGGTTAATAATAGTTGTATTGCACGAGTTGCATCATCCAAACCCACAGGCAAAATTCCTGTAACTTTCGGATCTAATGTTCCGCCATGCCCTGATTTTTCCAGAGGTAAAATTCTTTTAATCCAAGAGTCTATCTCATGAGAAGTCGGACCGGATGGTTTATCCAAGTTGATTACACCTTTAGAAATGTATTCCATTATAGGCCTGTCTTCAGGTTTGCAACCAAATTCAGAAGAAGTAAAACTTTCAGATTTTGTAACCATATTGAATTTCATGAAAATATACCCTTAAAAAAAATAGTAAATAAAAAAAAGTTATGAATAATGTTAATTATTCATTTAATATTTATAAGTCAGCTAAAGCTGCTTTAATAGAGTCAATGTCACCAGAAACATCGATAGAATCTTCAGTTGGTTCTAAGTGAGCAATGTTACATCTTCTGTTTTTAACTGCTTCACCAACAACTTCAACATAGTTTTCATCGATAATTTCAACAATTGCGCATTTTTCGCCTGCTTCTCTACCTGCGATTTTTACACATACTCTACCTACTTCGATTGATGCCATTTATATCACCTTTAATGTTTGAATAATGATTTCTGATACTTCTTCAGGATTGAATGTACCAGTATTTATAATTAAATCATAGATATCCATATTTGAAATGTCAATATTATGAATTTCCATGTATCTTAAGGCTTCACTCTTTTCACGAATTATAATCTCGTTTTTAGCTACATCCACAGTTTTTTCTTCTCTTTCAGCTATCCGTTTAGATCGAACATCAAATGGAGTTACTAACCAAAGTCTTAAATCCGCATTATCTACAAAATACGCAGATAACCTGCCTTCAATTATTAAATTTTCTGCTTCCTTAGCTTTTTGAGCTTGCCTTCTGTCTATCTCTTTATCAATATCATCATTACCTTCAGCAAATTCACTAAATTCAAGAACACTCATACCTCTTTCTGCAGCCATTTCCCTAAATACAAAACCTGCAGAAATATAAGGAATATCCAACTTTTCGCTGAGCAGTTCAGCAGTAGTTGTAGTTCCTGTTCCAGCTAATCCACCTAGAGTAATAATCATTATTTTCTAGCCTCGTTTTTGAAATGTTTACGAGCACAACTTGAGCATAAGTACCCACCGAAAGGACGGTTAGGTCTTTTAGCTGTTTTTGATAATTTTCCAATTTCATATGGGCGTCCACGAGGAACTCCATGTAACACTTTACCACATTCAGCACATACATGCTTAGATGGTTTTTTCTTTTTATATCTTAAAACATTTTCTCCACCAGGAGTGTTTTTATGAACTCTTTTATATGATCTTGATCTAAACCTATTTGCAGGCATTTAATCACCTATAAATTTAATTTTTAAAAAAATATTTAATAATGTGTAATAGCGTATTCTTAAAATAGAATATTATAATATATTTTTTTCATCATTAATAAATGTATAGTTTAATGGTTGATTTAGAACCCTTGTTTAAATCCTAAGAATTTTCTTAATATCTGACTCATTCCAAAAGTACAAATCATATACCATAATAACCAACCGATACCATATGGAATTGTAGCTTTACCTCCATACACAACACTACCGATAGCATGCCATAAAGGAGTTAAAGTAACCCAGTATACAGTACTTGGTAAGATTACAACTAAATTATGAATTGCAGATGATCTCATCCAAAAGAAAATCAAAATAATTGGTACGAAAGTAACAATCATTGGTTTAAACTGATTTGTCATCATTGCAGTTTGATCACCCATCATTTCAGCCTGTTGGGCTTGAAGTTTAGCAATTTCTTTTCCATCTCCTTTTTTCTGAGCTTCTCTTAATTTACTTCGAAACTCGTTCATTTTAGCTTGTTGTTCGTTTAATTCATCTTGGTCTACTAAGTACTTATTTGCAATTGTAGTAATTAGTGATACTATAAATGCAATGATTAAAACTGTTAAAGCAGGGTTTGTAGGATTCGGATCAATAGAAAGAATCGGATTAAAAACCGCATTCAAAGCTCCGAATACTGCATCTTGTATACCAACCATTTATATTGCTCCTATAAATTTAATACATCTACTAATTTAGAAACTGAAACATCTAAATGATTATCAGGATTTCTTAAAATTTTAACTGTAGCACCAGTCAAAGTAGCATATGCCATTGAAGTTGCCCTGTTCATTTCTTGATGTAATTGAATTTCACTTGCTTTTTGTAAATCACGTTCACGAGTATCGTCATTTAATCTTCTGTAGATAATTTCATCAGGATTTGCTTCAATCAAAATAAAAAGATCTGGTTGTAACTGTTCTAAAACCCATATTGGAAGACCCGGAAGGAATCCAGCAGGAGTATTAATAGTACAATGAGTATCTACAATAACATTATCATTTTCAGATCTTGCTTTGATTTCTTTAGCTGCCTTAGCTTGAATATCTTTTTGTGTTTCAGCCGGTAATTTCCTTAAAGAATCTCTATCTTCTACGAGACCGTCTTTAATAGCAATTTCAGTCATTATGTCGCCATAGTTTAAATGTACATAATCAACTTTTTCAAGTGCCCTACCAAGTAAAGTTGTACTTCCAGAACCTGGAATACCTGTTAATACTACTAATTTCAATTTAATCCCTCACCTTTTTTTAAAAAGATAAAAAATTAGGAGATTTAATCTCCTAAGAATTTTCTAAGAAGTGGATTTGAGGACATAAGTTGTTCCTCTGCCATTTCTTCATAAAGTTTATGAATAATACCTACAGTAAGCAATACACCGGTACCTCCACCTAAAGCACCAGTTAAATCTGCAAGGAAAGCAATAAGACCTACATAAATACCACTGATAATGGTAAGTGCAGGAATATATTTTTTCAAAATTTTATATAATTGACGTTTACTACTTCTAAAACCAGGTATTTGGATACCTGAATTATAAAGTTGTTCTGAAATCTTTTTAGCATTTAATCCACTGATTTCTACCCATAGGTAGGAGAATAACATACAAAATGCAATGAAAAAGATTGCATAGATTAAAACGTGAATCGGTTCAGTTATAAACATCTGTAAACTAGGGGTTGATAATAACCAAGCGATACCATCAACAGGTTTACCATTTTGAATATGTCCTAAAATAGGAACACCAATTTTTTGGAAAACATTTGCAAATAAAGTTACGTTTACAAGTAATGCACTTGTTAAAATAACTGGCATGTTACTGGAGTAAACGAATTTTAATGGATATTTACCAACAGAACCTCTGATTCTACCATGACCTCTTACACTACCGTGAGAAATAGGAATTTCAACTCTCATAGATTCACCATAAAGAACTACTAAGAATACAATAATAGTAGCAATTAATGGTATTAAAATAGAGAAGTCATATACTCCAGTGGTAGCTAATTGGATGAATTTTGGAATAATACCAGCAAGTAAACCATCAGCACCATTTAGAATACTGAATGTACCTACAACAATAGCTTGACATACACCAGCTGCAATGAATAAACCAATTCCACTACCGAATCCCCATTTAGAAACAACTTCATCAAGATAAATAATAACTAATGCACCAACTACTAATTGTAGAATTAAAAGTGCAGTATAAGAACCATCAATAGGTACTAAATTACCAGTTAAAACTAAAACAGAAGCTTCAAAAAGAGTGAACACAATTGATAAAACTTTTTGAGTAGCTTGAAAATGAGACTTATCTTTATGAGAAGATAAATCTAAATCCAAAAGATTAGAACCTACTAACAATTGAAGTACAATTGAAGCAGTAACAATAGGACCAATTCCTAAAGTAAGAATTGAACCGAAACTTCCCGCCATAACTGCTCTTAATTGAGCAAATTGATCTATAGCTCCAGGAGCTAATCCGTATAATGGAATCTGTGTTAAAAAGTAATATAATACTAAAACTAGAGCAGTCCATTTAAGTTTTTCATTGAAGTCTTCTCTGTGAACTGGAGATTTAACTTCAGGAACAACTTTAAATATTGGCTCTAATACTTCTAGTGATGACATTTTCTTCTCCGATAATTAAATAGATGATGGAAGCTATAATTCTATAGCTTCGCCTCCTAATTCTTCAATTTTTTCGATTGCACCAGCGGAAAATTGAGGTGCAGAGATTTTGAAAGCTTTAGTAATAGTTCCTTTAGCTAAAACTTTATCATAACCTAATTCAGTCACATCAATGACAATTGCATCTCCTTCTTTAGAAGCTTTTCCACTTGCAATTAAATTGTCAGCTTGTTCTTCTAAATAACTTAAATTAACCGCATTAACTTTTTTAATCATTTTTTGAGGTCTTTTGAATCCATGTTTACCAAAGTGGTCAGGGTCGTGGATAACAGTCCAGGTCCAGTGTTGTTTACCCATACCTGCTTTACCTTTACCACCTTTGTTACCTGCACCTCTACGTTTTTTAGTACAGCCTCCACCGTTGGATCTAGAACCTCTTTGTTTGTTAATTTTACGTTTTGTTCTAATCATAATATCCACCTGAATCTAAAGCATTCTTTTTGCGAGATTGTTAATTTCTTCTCCCCTGTAACCTAAGGATCCACCTTCATTTACAGATAAACGAATGTCTTCGTATCCTTTTCTAGGAGGGTGTAAACGGAATACAGGTTTAATACCTACATCAGCTAATTTGACATCAGAATTAATTAAAGCTTTTGCTAATTCTTGAATATCGTTGTAATCAGTATTTTCTGCAACATATTCCTCAGTAACTTTAACATTACCTGGAAGTCTACCTCTTTTTGCAATCATAGCTGCTAAAAGTTCTTCATCGACTTCACCCCAGGTGATGTAATCCTTAGCTTTTTGAAGCATACCTTCAAAACTAGGATTTTCTTCAACTAAAACTGCATGGCTGATTCTGTTAAGTCTTAACATGTCTAAAGTGTCAGCAATATTTTTTATGACACCAGTAGTTCCTCTAACTCTAATAACTAAAAACATATAATCACCAATTAGTAGTTAACTCCCATCTTTTTAAGGTCTTCTTGACTAGCTTTAACATTACTTAATTCTTTTAAAGCATCAAATACTGCATTAGCAAAGTTAACAGTAGTTTGGGTTTGTCCGAAAGTTTGAGACCATACATCATGGATACCAGCAAGTTTTAAGATTGTTTTACCAACGTCACCAACTACTAAACCTACACCTGCAGGAGCTGGCATTAAGGTAACACTTACACTACTGGTTTTACCTTGTACTTTGAATGGAACTGTGTGTTCTCTTCCACATACACAACCCCAATCTCCACAACCTCTTCTTACTTTAATAATGTTGTATTTAGCGTTGTCAACAGCTTTTCTGATAGCAGGACCAACTTCTTTAGCTTTACCTTGACCTAATCCTACATATCCGTCTTTGTTACCTACAGCAACAATTACTCTGAAATTAACTTTTCTACCAGATTTGTGCATCCTTTGAACTAAGTTAACATCCATTACTTCTTCTTCTAAATCTGGAATTAAGGCATCAACTATTTCTAATTCCATGATTGGAAGACCTTTTTCAAAAATTTCATCGATATCTGTAATGGTTCCATCTTTAACTAATCTTCCCATTTTAGTTTTAGGTTCCCATTCATCAATATTAAAACTCATAGTTATACCTCTGCCTCATCAATATTTTTTAAAGTTTCATCAAAGTTTTCAGGTAAATCAGTTGGATTGAGACCTCTTTCTAAATATTTTGAGAATTTTGCAGCAACTTCTTCAGCGTTTAATGATTCAGCATAATTTGCTACGTGTTCTCCTCTGATACGTTCATCTTCAGGGAAAATGAAATCACCGTGAGGTACTTCTAAACCAGCATCTACAGCACCTTTTAATGCAGCGAATATTTTAGATCCTTTAATTGGAGATTTTAAACCAATATCTAAAATTGCATATTCAACACCTTTAGCTAAAGCTCTTTTAGCACAGAGGTATCCGGTTAAGTAGAATGCGGAAATGTTTCCGGAGTGTCCTTTGTATCCGAAACCAGATAATTGTTTACTTACTGCAGAAGCAACAGTGATATCTCCTTCAGGAGCGTAATCAATAACTTGAACAGTTGCATGAGCGTTTGATACTCTAACAACTAAACGAGATTTTTCATAGTCGACTAATTTTAATCTAGCACCGTAATCAGTTTTACCTTCTCTTCTTCTTCTGAATGCAACTTTATAGTTAGTTCCTTGTGCCATGTTTAGTCATCTCCTTTAATTAAATCATGGTCACGGGCGTAGTTTCTCATGTAAGATTTACTTCTGAATGCGCCACCCTTAGCCATCTTGTATAATTTACGATAGGTAGTAGCATCAATTACTTCTTCTTCACGCATTTCTTTAAGATCTTTTCTTAAAGCTCTGATAGTAGTCATCCATGCTTTTTTCTTAGGTGTACGTGCTTTTTGAGCCCCTTTAATACTACCTCTACCTTTTCTTTTACCTTTTGCTTTTTGTTCTTTGATTTTTTTAGATCTGTAGCTACTAATACCTTTTTGAGGTTTTGCTTTAATAGCTCCATCATTTATTAACTGCTTTACTCCTTCTCTAGTAATCGCCATGGATACTTCTTCTAATCTTTCTGGATCAATCCATACACGATTAAGCCCTACTTTGAGTATACTAGCAGCTAATCTTCTTTGAGTTGTAAGATTCATGTATATAATCCTCCATTCAGCATAGCTGATAAATTTAGACAATATCTAAATTCCCTTTTTTATTAAATTTAATTTAAAAAGTCAAATCAATTCAAATTAAACCCCGGAATTGACTTAACTTATAAATATGAATAATTTATTTATTTAAAACTTTAATTCCGAGTTCTGATGCTTTTTGTAACATCAAATCTTTTTTCCTTTTACCAATAGAAGCGCTTATTCTTGCAGCATCGGTTGCTGGGTCTAAGTCTTCTAATTCTTGTAAATTGTGAACAAGAACATCGTTGTACCCTGAAGGGTGTAAGTCCCTTATAGCTCTAGGGGTTCTGTAACCAATAGCTGGCATATCAGGTTTGCCTGCTTCGTATCTTCTCATTTTACTGGTTTTACCTCTAGGGCGTCTCCATTTGATTCCAAGTTTTTTATAACGAGCATATTCTTGTCTTTTAAATCTTTTATTAGCCATTTAAATCACCAAATCTATTCTTTGCTAGTTAAGTATATTCCGTCTTGGAATACTCTAGGATCTCTTCCTTTAATTTTAGTTGCTTGTTCTAAGTTAGCCATTGTTTGACCAACATGTTCCTTATTAATACCTGTAATTGTTACCTCATCACCTTTAACTGCTACTTTAGCATCACCTACTATTTTAGCAGTTCTTGGGTGTCTTTCCCCGAGGAAGTTATCAATTACAACATTGTCCTTTTGAACTTTTACGTTCATTGGAAAGTGAGCGTATACAATTTTCATATGATATTCGAAACCATCAGTTACACCAGTAATCATATTGTTAATGTGTGCTCTAGTGGTTCCAATCATTGCTTTATCTTTCTTTTTAGGAAATGAAGTAGTTAAAACTACTTTGTCATCTTCTTCACTAATATTTACATTAGGATAAGTAAATTTTCTGGAGTTTTCTCCATTAGGTCCTTTAACAGAAACCTCATTATTTTCAATTATAACTTCAACGCCTTCAGGGATTTCAATTTCTTCCCTTATAGCTGCAGCTACTACCATTTTATCACCTAATACATGTAAGCCAACAAACGTCCGCCAATTCCTCTTTCTTTAGCCTCATTGTGAGTCATAATTCCTTCAGGAGTAGTGACGATTAAAATACCAAAGTTTTTTGCTGGCAAATATCTTTTTTCAAATTTCTCGAATTCATCTTTTTTAACAGCGTGACGAGGTTTGATAACACCACATTTGTTAATGTTACCTAATAATTCAACAGTGAATTTACCTGCCCTGTTGTCATCAATATATTCAAAATTACCAATATAATTCTCTTTTTGCATTGTGCTTAAAACTTGTCCAATTAATTTGGAAGCAGGAGAAATAACACAGGAATCGTTTACTTGTAATTCGTTATTTCTAATGTTAGTTAAAGCATCAGCAAGAGGATCCATAAGACTCATATTTAATACCTCTAATTATATTTTTTAAATCCAATTTTAGGAGCAATTTCCCTAAAACATTGTCTGCATAAATTTAATCCATATCTACTAATCATAGCAGAGTGGTCTCCACAACGACTACATTTTTTTGCAGCTTTTCCGTATTTTCTTGGCAAAATATCACCTTATTCAGTTACATAATTAACTTTGAAGTTTTCTTCCATAAATTTCATAGTTTCTTCTTTAGAGATTCTATGTTTTTGAGGAACTTTCTTTTGTCTAATTTTTCTTTTAGCAATTCTGTAACCTGGTTTTTCAAAAGTAACAGAAACGTTCATACCAAAGATACCGATATCTGGGTTATATCTCATACCTGGAATATCAATGTGTTCTCTGATACCGAAAGAAAGGTTTCCTTGTGCATCAAATTGAGTAGGTTTAATATTTCTACTAATACCTTCTAATACCATGTCAATAGCTTTATCAGCTTTTTCTCCACGTAAAGTTAATTTACATGCGATTGGTTGTTTTTTCCTAATTCCCCATTCAGGGTTAGTTACTTTAGAAAAAGTTTTGACAGGAGTTTGGTCAAACATTTGTTCTAAAAGAGTGATAGCACGGGATAATTTTTCACCTGCTTCACCAACACCAATACTTACTGTAGCTTTTTCGACACGTACTTCGTTCATTGGGTTCATTTATTAACCTCCAATAAAGAGATTGCTGGAGCATCGCCACCAACAACAAACGCATAATCTTTTAAAGTTAAAAATTCATCTTTAGAACTATTTTCAATAATAATAGTATTTGGGTTAGAAGATTTATTTTCAATTATTTCAGTTACAGTACCTAATTCACCAGTGTGTTTACCACCAGTAACAAGAACAGTAGCTCCTTCTTCTAAAGCGTAAACTTCTTCAATTTCTTGTTCAGGTACTTTTAATGAAATTACATCTCCAACAGAGTATGCATCTTCATCAATAATAACATTTTTACCATCATGAAGGTTTAATTGAGTTTTTCCACCTTTGATAGTAGATTTGTTAACAATTTTTGATAATTTAGCACTATTCTCATCAATTAAATCTAATTGTAATCTGCCTTTTCTATCTAAAAGAACTCTGTAAGATTCACCAGTTTTTGGAATTTCAATGATGTCCATGAAACCTACTGGGAATTTGTAATCTTTAACAATTCTTCCATCAACTAAAATATTACCAGAGTTAATGATCCTTTTAGCTTCTCTAGAATTGTCTGCTAATTTTAAAACATCTCTGATAATTAATGTTAATGGAACAGAACTATTAATGGAATGAGAACCTGCGGAAGGTTTTACAGTCCAGGTATCTTCTTTAGGATGAATAGGCCAAGATTTTGGTGCTTTATATCTTTTAAGATGTTTTCTAGATCCCATTTTAGCCATATTAATTATCTCCTTTATTTTTTAATCTTTTATCATCACTTAAATCTGCATCAATAATTACTAAGTTAGATGGATCTACAGGGAGAAATGTAGCAGTTCCGTCAGGTTTGGATAATGTAACTTCTTCAATAGTTACTTTGTAGGAACCGTAATCCACAGTAAGGACTTCACCTTCCTGTCCGGCGAAATCTCCACGGAGAACTCTAACTTTATCTCCTGTTCTTAAAGGTAAAGATCTTTTTCCGACTTTTTCCCTTAAATCTTTACTTAAAGAAGCACTTAAATGTTTTCCACGTGCGTGAGCAGGAGCATTATAAAGAGCTTTTCTTTGTTTTCTTGGTTGTTTTGACATTTTTTCACCTTATACTAAAATACTTGCTGCACTACCAACACTAGGCCATCTGTCAGCTGCTTCTTTAGCAACAGGACCCCTAATTTCAGATCCTTTTAAAATTCCTTCAGGAGTAATAATAACAGCTGCATTATCTTCAAATTTAACACGAAGACCATCAGCACGCCTATATTCCTTTTTTTGTCTAATTACAACTGCATTTACAACTTCTCTTCTCATATCTGCAGTTCCTTTTTTAACAGAAGCAACAACTAAATCTCCAACACCAGCAACGTCGAGTCTTCTTCTTACACCTTTAAATCCTTTTACGGAAATAATTTCGATTTCACGTGCACCGGTATTATCAACACATTGGAGGGTTGCTCCAATTGGTAATGCTTTAGATACACTTGAGGTTAATGGTTTCATAATTAATTACTCTCCTTTAACTTCTACTAAAACAAAATGTTTAGTTTTACTTAATGGTCTGCATTCTGCAACTTTTACAGAATCACCAACATTCACATCTAAACAATCTGGTTTGTGAACATTGATTTTAGATTTTCTTTTTTCGTATCTTTCATATTTTTTAATGAATTTATAATAACTACGTTCAACACTAATGGTCCTTTCTGCTTTGTTACTTACAACAACACCTTCAAGGACTTGACCTCTTACAGGTAAAGTACCGTGGAAAGGGCAGTTAGGATCATCACATGTAGTTTCTGGTTCTTGAACATTAAGCCCAACCATATTATCACCATTTAAATTTTTTTAAATCTTTTTTTAATTCTATCTTCAGGACGAATAGACAAGATATTACCATTAATTTCTATTTTTTCCCCGTTAGGAAGTTCAAACAAGAAAATTGAACCCCTTTTTGGAATAATTTTTTCGCAATTATTCTCATCTTCTATTTTAATGATATTTTTTGTCTCATCAATGATAGTTCCGTTTAAATTAAGAGATTTATTCTTCAAACTTGTCGCATGAACTTTCAAACCAATGAACTCATGATGAACCAAGTTATTTGAAGTAATCATAATCCCATCTCTTAACATAACATTTACAATAAATCATGCAGAAAAATTACAAAATTTTATTGAAATTTTATCGAATAGATGAATTATCTCCTTTTTTTATTATTCTTTTTAGATTCACGAATTTCGATAGTATCTGATGAGAAACCTAATTCAGACAAAACTTCTTTAACTCTGACCTTATGGTCACCTTGAAGTTCGATTTGTCCGTTTTTAGCAGTTCCTCCACATGCACATTTTGCTTTAAGAGTTTTTGTGAGTTCTTTAATATCGATATCGTGTTCATCTATACCTTCGATAATAGTCATGA
The DNA here is from genome assembly GCF_015062935.1 of Methanobrevibacter sp. Taxonomy (NCBI): domain Archaea; kingdom Methanobacteriati; phylum Methanobacteriota; class Methanobacteria; order Methanobacteriales; family Methanobacteriaceae; genus Methanobrevibacter; species Methanobrevibacter sp. The sequence continues at coordinate 12,022 of NZ_SUTM01000020.1, forward strand.
GTTTTCCGAATCTTCTTCTAACTGTAAAAACTTTTAGAGTTTGAACTTCACGTGCAATTTCTTCACAAACACAAAGTTCTTCAGGAAGCCCACATACATCACAGATTTTTGACATTTAATTCTCCTTCTGTTTTTCATTCAATATTGTAAGAACACGAGCAATTGTTCTTTTTAATTCTCTAATTTTTCCAGGATTTTCAACAACCCCGGCAGCTGCACTTTTAGAAACATTTTTGGATAATTCAGTTCTGAGTTCAACTAATTTTTCTTGAATCTCATCAACTTCCATGTCCCAAATTTCTTTACTTCTTAAAATCGCCATTGTTCCAACTCTTTTCAGATAATTAAATTTATGTATCTAACTATCATCTTCTTCTACTTCTTCAGTAGATTCTTCTTCAACAACTTCTTCTAATTCTTCGAGATCTTCAACTTCCTCAATGATTTCTTCTTCGATGATTTCTTCAGTTTCAACATCAATTTCTTCTTCTATTACTTCACCATCTTCTTCGATGATTACTTTTGGAGGAAGGATTTCTACAGAATCAGGTAATACAGTTTCCGGAGGCATAATTCTAACATAGATACCTAAAACACCAGGTTTTAATTCAGCAGTAGCGAATCCTTCTTCAACAAATCTGATTGAAGGTTCACCACATTTTTTAATGTATCCTTCTACGAATTTTGCTACAGCAGATCTAGAACCTCTGATTTTACCAGAAATAGTTACTTCTACACCTTGAGCTCCTGCTCCCATAATTCTACGAATAGTGGAGTAAGCAACTCTTCTGAAGTGCATACCTCTTTGTAACATGTTAGAAATTTTGTAAGCCATGATTTTTGGGTTGAGTTCAGGAACTTCAACTTCTTTAACTTCAATTTGAGGATTATCTAATCCGAATTCAGTTTTAAGAGTGTTGGTAATAGTCCTTACGTTTTTTCCACCTCTACCAATTACCATACCCGGTCTTTCTGCGTAAACAATAACCATGGTACCTAAAGGTGTAATTTGAACTTCCATACCACCGTATCCGGCTCTTTCAAGTTCTTTTTCTAAGTATTCATCAATTCTAGTTCTTCTAAGGCCTTCTGAAACGAAATCTTTTTCTATCATTAGTTAGCCTCCTGTAATACAATTTGAATATGAGTAGTCGGAGTGTTGAATGGAGTCATTCTACCAAATGCTCTTGGTATGTATCCAGGTATAACAACACCTTTGTGACTTGAGATATGTTCAATGAATAATTTTTCAGTGTCTAAACCTTTGTACTCTGCGTTAGCTTCTGCATTTTCTAAAACTTTTAAGATTTGTTCAGCAGCTTTTACAGGGTATCTTCCACTAGGCCATCCTTCTTGACCTTTTCTGTGACCAACTTTTTTGTTGTGTCTTTTGAAAGGAACTGATTTTTTCATTCCGATAACATCTTCTAAGTAAGCTTTAGCTTTAACTACTTCCATTCCTCTTATTGCTCTGCAAATTTCAACACTGTGTTTTGGAGAAATCTTAAGAGATTTTGCCATAGCACGTGCGGTTTTTGCTTCATCAACATCATTATTATAAGCATATTTGTTAGCCATGTTCTAATCTCCTTATTTAAGTGGTACAAACATGGATGATCTAGTAGCACCCATACCTGGGTCTCCGTGTTGAACTCTTTTTCTGGTTGGTGCATATTCACCGAAGTAATGACCAATCATTTCTGGTTCAATAGTGACTTCTACAAAATTTTGACCATCATAAATACCGAAAGTGGTTCCAACCATTTCTGGTATAACAATCATGTCTCTACAATGGGTCCTAATTACAACAGGACGACCATCTTTAGTTCCTTCTTTATTTAATTTTCTCATTTTATCCAAAACAATTTGTTGTCTTGGTAAGAATCCTCTTTTTAAAGACCTTCTTTGTCTTGCAGGTAATAATTCCATTACTTCCTCTAAAGACATGTCTTGCAATTCTTCAAGAGTATAACCTTTATATTTAAATATTTTTCTTGCCAATGAAACACCCTCTATCTATCTTTTTAAACCTGTTCTCTTAGCTGCAATTGAACCAACTTTTCTTCCTGGTGGTGCATGTCTTGAAACAGTAGTTGGACGACCAGGATGTTGTCTGTTACCTCCCCCGTGAGGGTGATCTACAGCGTTCATAGCTACTCCTCTTACAGTCATGAATTTCTTACCTTTAGCTTTGTAAGCATGCCATTTTTTACCTGCTTTAAGGAATGGTTTATCTTTTCTTCCTCCACCAGCTACTACACCAATACTAGCACGGCAGTTAGGATTTAAGTATTTTAATTCCCCAGATGGTAATTCAACAACAGTTTGGTTAGCATCATGAGTAACAACATTAGCGTAAGTTCCGGAAGATCTTACAAAACGACCTCCATCTCCAGGAGTGTTTTCAATATCATAGATTGGAGTACCTTCAGGAATTTCAGCAAGTGGTAATGTATTTCCAAATTTAATAGGAGCAGAGATACCACATTCAATTTCATCATCAATTTGAATGCTTTCAGGTGCTAATATATATTTCTTTTCACCATTTTCGAATTTAACTTCTGCAATAGGAGCGGTTCTTGCTGGGTCGTGTACAATATCAATAACTTTACCTTTGATACTGCCTTCTTTTTCTAATGCATCGTAAGATCTGTATCTGATTTTATCTTTGAAACGATGAGAAGCAACACGGTGAGCAGGAGTTCCTCTACCTCTTCTTTGATGTATTAATCGTTTTCCCATTCAAATTCCTCCTTAGAATACTCCTATTCTGACAGCAAGTTCTTCTGCCATTTCTTCTTCAACGAGTTTGATGTATGCTACTTTAACCCCTTTGGTAGTGATATGAGTATTAACTTTTGCTACTTTTTCTTCGTATAATTCTTCAAAAGCTTTTTTGATTTGGCTTTTGTTAGCTTTACGGTTTACAACAAAAGTAATTTCATTGTTCATATCGATTAAGTTCATGGTTTTTTCAGTAACATGAGGTTTAATAATAATTGAGTATGAATCCATAATAATCACCTATTTTCCAAATTATTGGAATAAACCTCCTAACTTTTCAACAGCTGATTTTGTGTAAACTGTGAGTCTTCCTGGGTGAGTTCCTGGTGCTAATAATTCAGCATTTAAGTTTTCAACAACCACTACATCTACACCAGCGTGGTTTCTTGCACCTAAGGAAATACCATTATCTTCACCGACAACAACGAGAGGTCCTTTTACTTTTTTGTATTTTCTTCCTCTTGTTTTTCCTCTACCAGCTCTGATTCTTTTACCTTCTTTTGCACGAATGATGTCATCGTAAACTCCTAAATTTTCGAAAATTTCACGAGTTTGTTTTGCAGTTTTTACTGCTTCGAATTCATCTTCAACAATAATAGGAACTTGTTCTAAATCATCTACAATGTGACCTCTGTTTTCAACAATTTCTTTGTTGGTAGTTGCTGCTACAGCAGATCTGATTGCAAATCTTCTTTCTTTTACATTGATTTTTTCATGATGATTTTTTTCAGCTCTAGTAGGATGTGCTTGTCTACCGCCAATAGCCATTGGTACGAAAGCTGCTTTAGAACCATTTTTAATCCTTGGTACTCTTGCGGTACCTCTACCTGAACCCCATCCTTTAGCGGAAGTTCTTTTACCTGCCATTGGGTCATTACCCCATGGTTGTACTCTAGCAGATTGTGCAGAAAGTACAGCTCTTTTGATTAAATCTGGTCTGTATACTTCATCAAAAATAGCTGGAAGTTCAATTTCTTCTTTTACTTCCCCATTAATAGAATAAACGTTAACTTTCATGATTATACCCCTTGTTTAGATTTTGTACTTATATAGTTAATTTGAGGTATATCCTCAGCTTTATTATTAGGTCTGATAGGTTGTCTTAAGATAACTAATCTTTTAGAAGGACCTGGGAGGGAACCTTTTACTAAAACATAGTCATTTTTAACGAGACCGTATTTTACAAATCCGCCATCTGGGTTGATTTGATCAACTTCATCTGCTGATGCGATTTTTAAAATCCTTTTATTGAATTCAGTTCTTTTATGGTAACCCATTTGACCTGCTTGTGCAACAGTCCACATAGTTCTTCTAGGTGTCCAAGGACCAATAGAACCAACGTGTCTTCCTTTACCTGCTCTCACAGCTTTACCATATTGAATTCTAATTCCCCATCTTTTGACTACACCTTGGAATCCTTTTCCTTTTGTAGTTGCAATAGCATCAACAAATTCTCCTTCATTGAAGATTTCACTAGCTTTTACTTCGTTACCTAATAATTCTAATGCAGTATTTAATTTTTCTTCAGGATTTGCACCTCCAATACCACATTCAAATATATCTGGTTTTTTCTTAGGTACACTAGTTACTTTTGGATTTGTGTGTATTAATACCCTAATGTCTTCTGTGTTTTCTAATTCACCTTGTATTTTTGCAATAGCTTCAGATTTATTGTATTCTTTAGGAAGAGAAATTTTCCTTGAAAGTTCTTGATCTAAATTGTCTGCAAGTACTTCGGTGATTACTTTCAAACCACGAGAAGTTTTTTCATAAGCTCTAATTCCCATTACTACGACCGGAGGTACTTCCAATACGGTTACTGGAGTGAAAACTTCCATACCTTGGGTTGGAGAGTTTTTATCAGTATCAGTGACTAAAGCGTGAGTCATACCGACTTTATAACCTGCGAGGCCTAGTAATTTTGGTTCGTCCATTTGCGGCCAAGATTTTACTCTAGGGGTTTCTTTTGCTGCTCTTTTTCTTGGACTAAAAGCAACTGACCCTTTTCTTGGCTGGTGGTGTCTAACCATTTATTTTAACCTCCTAATTAATATTTTTCCTTATTTTTAAATTATTTTAATTTTTTAAAGTTTAATAGCTTAAATAAAGCTATTTTACAAGTTGATAAGAATCATACAATGTACAATCTCATCTAAATAATAAATAGCTGTAAAAACAATTACAACTAGATAAATATTAAATTTCAATATATTCCATTGAGTTTTTATTAATTGAAGCACAATAAAGAATATATCTAATGTATAAATCATTCTGCGCTAAGTAAATTTTTAGGAGAGCCCTAAAAACATTAATGTATAAAAAGTTGAGCAAGTTATCTATTAGCGTGATATGACTAATAAATCAAAGAGAATTAAAATCTCATAAAGTTAAATAAAGAAAGTGTAGCGACAACTGCCTCTTCAGTCCTTACGGTTTCAGTTCCCTGATCTGGAATTGTATTTACCTTAAATAAATCCCAATTCGGATGAGAAACATCTTCCTCGATTGAAGAATAAGGGCCACCAAATAAAATAGCAATACTTTTACATTCATCTACTTTATGTTTTAATTCATCAAAAATAGAATCAATATAATCTCCATACCTTGTTGTTTCAACAACAAGATCCGGTTTAATTAATTTTAAGCTATTTTTAAGACTCTTATTAGAGGATATTACATTATACCCCCAGTAAACGTCATCTGGTTTATCAGGTGTGACTATTACTTCTTTCTTAGCAATCTTAGTTATCTTAAAGTCAAAAATTCTTTTAACAGTAAGTTGCTCTTTACAGAATGCAAGTTTATCCATACCTATATCAACATAAGTTCCTTTCTTATTTCTTTTAACAGTGAAACCTTGTCTATAATCGCCCACGTCTGGTTGATTATTAACAGGATGATGAGGAGTCCTTAACGGTGGAAGAATTCCAACATGCTTCAATTCTGGTCTTATAGGAAACGCTTTTTTCCTCAAGTATTGAGGAGTATTCATATAATTCAGAATTTCAGCAATAAAATCTCCATCATGTGCTCCATCTTCATTTTTAACATGATCATCATTATAAATAACCACATTATCTGCTTGAAAAATAGCCAAAGCTCTTCCTAAAATTCCCACTTTATAAGTACGAATTTTAAGGTCTTTAGACTCAGAAAGAAATGAATTTGGAATAAATATAGATAGCTCATCTTTATACATTACCTTAAGTTATGTAAACTAAAGTATATAAAGATTACCCTACATTTATATAGCTATCACTAAATAGACTTACACATTTACAAAATATTATATCAATTATAATATCCGTAGCTTCTTTTTATGCTACCAACTTTTTTATACTCAGAGAATATATTAATATAAAGTATGTAATAACCACTATATAAAGGTATTGTTTTTTGCAATGAAAAAATTAAAAAAAGCAGATTTAAATAAAATTTAAAAATTTAACAATGCCCTGATTACAATAACATTGACGTTACGTTTTTCTTTAGTGTGAAACTCATAAATTTTAGGAATCGGAAAGTCATATCTGAAAATATGGGTAATTTTCAAATCATGGTCATTATAGTAATCAATTAAAAACTCTTCTGTGGATGCCATATGAAAAGAATATATAACATTCGGTTTAAACTGACAGGCTTTATCTACAAACTTTAAATCCTGGCCCTGGTCGGCATTTTTCTGAGATCCGAAAGGAGGATTTTGAATGACCGTGTCAATTCCTGAAACATTTTCCAAATCATCAATGTCACTTAAAATGAAATTCACATTATCCAATTTTAACTTTTGTGATGTTTCAACTGCAATACTGATTGAATCCTCATCAATGTCAACACCGCATGCGGAATTTGCGCCCATCAAAGCGCAGCCCATTGCAAATATGCCGCTGCCGCAACCCAAATCCAGAACATTATTATTATCGATATCGCCTAATGAATAGGCATTCCAAATTAAATCGGATGCAATAACAGATGGAGTGGTATACTGTTCAAGCCCCACTTTTGGTTTAGGATGTGGAGGAATAGATTGAAGTTTCATTTCCAAATGTTTTTTACGAGTAATCTTTTTCATATAATCAACATATTTAATAATTATCTAATATATAATATTATATTATTAATAAAAAATTACTTTGAGGTTTCATATGTTTGAAAAAGTATTGATTGCAAATAGAGGAGAAATCGCAATAAGGGTTATGCGTGCATGTCGTGAACTGGACATTGATACCGTAGCTATTTATTCCGATGCTGATAAAACCTCTTTATATACAAAATATGCTGATGAAAGTTATCCTTTAGGTAATCCTTCACCGGCAAAATCTTATTTGAATATAGAGAAAATTTTAGGTATCGCACTTGAAGCAGGTGTTGATGCAATTCACCCAGGTTATGGATTTTTAGCGGAAAACCCAAAATTTGGAGAAGAATGTGAAAAAAATGGAATTAAACTAATTGGACCCTCTGGAGATGTAATCCATCAAATGGGAGATAAAATTACATCCAAAGCATTAATGAAAAAAGCGGGAGTCCCTGTTATTGAAGGAACACCTGAAGGTGTAACAGACATTGAAGAAGCAAAAGAAATTGCCCGCCAAATCGGTTATCCTGTAATCGTTAAAGCATCTGCAGGAGGTGGTGGAATTGGTATGCGTGCAGTTTACGAAGAAGATGAACTGGTACGTGCTATCGAATCTACCCAATCAGTTGCATCAACCAACTTCGGTGACTCAACTGTTTTTATTGAAAAATATCTTGAAAAACCTCGTCACATAGAATTCCAGCTATTGGCAGATGAACATGGAAATGTGATTCATGTTGCAGACAGGGAATGTTCAATTCAAAGAAGACATCAAAAGCTTCTTGAAGAGGCACCTTCACCAATTATGACTGAAGAGTTAAGGGAACAAATGGGCGGAAGTGCTGTTAAAGCTGCAGAATATATAGGATATACGAGTGCGGGAACAGTTGAATTCTTATATGACAATGGAAATTACTATTTCCTTGAAATGAACACACGTATCCAAGTAGAACACCCAATTACAGAACTTGTAACTAACACTGACTTGATTAAAGAACAGATTAGAATTGCAGCGGGTGAAGAATTATCCCTATCACAAAATGACATTCAGGTAAACGGACATGCTATTGAATGCCGTATTAATGCGGAAGACCCTCTTAATGACTTTGCACCAAACCCTGGTAAAATTACAGGTTACAGATCCCCTGGTGGACCTGGTGTGCGTTTAGACAGTGGAGTGTATATGAATTATTCAATTCCGACATTTTATGATTCAATGATTTCAAAATTAATCACATATGGAAGAAACAGAAATGACGCAATCAATAGAATGAAAAGGGCATTAAGTGAATATATCATTTTAGGTGTAAAAACCACAATCCCATTCCATAAGGCTATTTTAAGAAATCCTAATTTCATTTCTGGAGATTTAAATACTCATTTCATTGATTTACATAAAAAAGGTATTGATGCGGAAATGGTTAAAGTTATTGAAGAAGATGCAGAATATGAAAATAGATTAAAATCCACATTTATGCCTAGTAAAAAAATTGCTGCTATTTCAGCGGCCGTAGGATCATATCAAAATGCTGCAAAGAAAATGCAAAAATAGATTTTGGAGATAATTTATGAGAAATGAAATTGTAAATTTATTAAAAAAAGAAAATAAACTTTCTGATAACACAATTGATGAACTCAAAAATATAAATATTGATGACTTTTCAAACATTGTTAAAGAAATCGGAAAAGAAGAAACAACATACATTAAGGCAGATGAAATTTCAAAAGATTTGCAAACCGAATACATTGGTAAAGACCTGTATATTTTCAATGAAGTATCTTCAACAAACACATTAGCAAAATTTCTATCCATGAACGGTGCTGAAAACGGAACAGTAATCATCTCTGAAAAGCAAACAAAAGCAAAAGGCAGATCCGGAAAATCCTGGGAATCCCCATTAGGAGGAGTATGGTTATCCATCATTATTAATCCTATTGTTGATTATTCAAAATTGCCTTTAATTACATTGGCAACTGGTGTTGCAGTCGCAAAAACCATGGAAAGAATAGGTGTTGAAAATTCTGAAATCAAATGGCCTAACGACATTATGATAAATGGTAAGAAGGTTTGCGGAATTTTAACTGAAGCAGTAACCAAATTCAACACTATTGAAAGTGTTATCATAGGTGTGGGTATTGATGCTAACTTAAATGTAACTGATTTCCCTGAAGAGTTGCAAGAAGGAACAACAACCCTTAAAGAAGAACTTAAAAAAGAAGGAAACGAAAATCTTTTAATTAAAATTTTCTTAGAAGAATTTGAAAAAATTAATGAACTTTTCATTGCCAAAGAATATGAAGCCATTCTAAAAGAATGGAGAAAACGTTCATATTCAATCGGAAAAATTGTTGAAGTAAGAGAACCTTTCAACACATACTATGACGCATATGTTTTAGGAATCAGTAAGGAAGGAGCTCTTATAGTTGAAAAAATTGATGGAACCCTAGAAAAAGTAATTTCCGGAGAATGTATTATCAAAAACTAGAATACAATCTCCCTACATTTATCTTCATTAATAGCTACGTCTTGTAGTTTATTAATTGAAGATTCTATTTTTTTACATAAATCATTCAAATTTAGATTAAATGCATCGTTAGTTGATAAATCAAATCTTATTGTTGCAGATGCACCCGGCATTGAAACAGCCGGAATAGTAATAATTCCATAATCATTAAGCAATATGAATGATAATACAAATGCCAAATCATTATTGGATAAATTATGAGGAACACTAATCTCCTTTGCTAAATTTTCAGGTGAAATCATGACCCCTGTAGGAGTAGTTTCGAAATAATCAAATTTTTCATTCAATAATTTGAACAGTTCATCCTTTCTGGAAAAACTATTGATTAAATTTTCCTCATTAAAATTCTTAATGCCATTTAACATTGCTAAAACAAGAGGTGGCTGAGCTTCAAGACCGAATTGATTTACTTTAACTTTGATTTTATCTATTAGCTCTCCACGACCGGCCATAAGTCCCCCTCTAGGACCCGGCATTAATTTATCAGTACTGGTAATTGCAATATCTGCACCCAAATCACATGCCCTTTGCTGGTTAAATACAACCGTCCTGAGTCTTGCGCCAGATGCATCATCTACCATAACCGGAATGTTGTTTTCATGAGCCAAATCAATGACTTTCCTAAATTCTTCTTCATCAATGACCTTATGATCCATTGTGGAACCGGTTATTACAACTAAAGAAGTATTATCCGGAATTGAAAAATCCTCAAAAACATCAGTTTCAAAATAATTAGCACCGACTAATTTGCAACTGCGAGGAATAGATGGATGAGCTGGCAATTCAGCTAAATAATGTACAACATTGGAATCCTTTTCAACCAGAGCAAGGATTGTAGCTAATATTCCTGAAGAAGTCCTGTTTAAGGGTAGAATTTTCTCTCCACCCATATGCTGCCTACCTACTTTTTGAAGGTCTTCTTCAAAAATAGCCGGACCAACATAAGTTTCTAAAAGACTCAATTCTGAAGGTGAAGCTATGAAACCTCCAGATAAACCAGTTAAGTCAAATAAGGAATCTCTGCCTTTGCTTTCAACAATATTTTTAATAATTGAAAGGGCTTTTTCTCTTTTTTTGACTTCATCCAAAGAATTAGTAATTATCATTTAATCAGAATCGTCTAATTGTAGTTTATAATCTTCAAAAAATTCCAAAATGGATTTTAATTGTTTATCTGTGACTGGAACAGTAGTGTATTCTTCTTCCTCAGGAATTCCATAGAAATATTCTGCGAATAATACTTTTCCATCAGGACTAGTTATGAGAGTTATACCATCAGAAAGTTTATCAGGGTTTTTATTTTGGAATTCCATTTCTACAGAAACACCGAATTTTTCTGAGAATTTTTCTTTTTCTTCAGGTTCTCTGTTACATTTTCTGATTTTTGTCATTCTAGATTTCAATTTTTTTTCTGCCGCTTCATTAATATCAGCCATGATTACACTTCCAATAATAATTTTTTAAAATTCATGTATAAATTAAAATATACTATATAATGAAATTATATATAAGTATTACTTTTAATCAAAAACTCAGTCATAAAGACTGTTACCGTGACTGTCCATTGCAACTATGAGTGGTCCAAAATCTTTAACTTTTAAATTCCAAATTGCTTCAGGCATTCCTAAGTCTAACCAGTCTACACTTTCAATTTCTTCAACAGCATCAACATATAATGCTGCACATCCGCCAGTAGCTACAACATATAGAGCTTCATTTCTTTTTAACGCTTCACGCACAGTATCATCCATACCGCCTTTACCAATGACAATTTTAGGACCCATATCCAGAACATCACTCTGGTAAGGATTCATTCTCATTGAAGTGGTAGGTCCAATAGCTACCATTTCATATCCATCATCTTTTTCAGAGATAATAGGTCCTGCATGAAATAACACCGCACCTTCAATATCTAAAGGAGCGCCTTGTTCAAGCAACCTTTTATGCGCCTGGTCACGTGCAGTTAAAATATTACCTGTTAAATAAACTACATCGCCTGCTTTTAATTCTGATAAATCTTCATCTTTAATTGGAACGTTCAATTTTCTTTCCATCTATTCACCTTAAATAATAAGTTTCTTTATAAAAAAATATGACTAAGAATATATAAAATTTTTTGATTTAATAAATTTAATGGCGAACATTATCCGATTAAAAGAATTAACAATTTAAAACCTAACCACATTAACATTAACGTCAGCTATTTGTAAATTGAAATTTACTTTTAAAAAGTAGTTGATATATATGTATAATTATAAAACAACTTGATTTGTAGAATACTTGGCGTTAATGTGAAATCACATTCATTAAAATTATAGTTTGAGAGGATGTTTTAATTTAAATTGAAAGATTAAATGATTTAAAAAAAAGATAAAAAAAGTTAGAAGAGGAAATATAATCCCCTCTATTTGATTGTAATTTTAACTTTTTTAGACACTGATTTATATGTATTGTCACCAGCGAATTTGATTACTGCAGTGAATATGCCTTTTTTGGTTATTTTAATACTGAAAGTAACCTGACCTTTAGCATTTGTTTTTGCAGTGTAGGTTTTACCGTTTACTTTTAAAGTAACTTTTTTGCCTTTTGCAAGGTATGTTTTTCCATCGATGGATGATCCTTTGATGGTTTTTAAGGTTACTGTGTATTTTTTGGTTTTTGCAGTAGTCTTAAATGTTTTTGCGCTTGCAGATATTGATGTTGTTTTCTTTTCAATGGTTACTTTGTGTACAGCCATGCTTGCATTATAGTCTTCGTCACCTAGGAATACGATTACAAAGGTGTACAGGCCTGCGTTTTTGAGGTTAATCTGAACATTTGCGAAACCGTTTTCATCAGTGGTTCTGTTTAATGTTACGCCATTGTAACCGATGTAGATGGTTTTGTTTGCAATAGGATTTCCCTCATCATCTACAAGTTGGAATGTGAAGTTTCCACCACGTTCTCCTTCGTAGAAATCACAAGCATATTGTGCAAAGTCGTTTCCTAAAATAACAGTTGATTGTCTCATTACAGCAGGAACAGTAAGTTTGATTGAAATATTAACCGGAATATATAAATCACTTCCAGCATAATCAACAATTATTGTAGCGCCAGATTCTCCAACAATCTCAAGTGAACCGTTAGCATCACTAACAACAGTTTTAGAAACATTGTTTATAGTATATGAAATATTTGCATTAGGAATTGCATTTCCATTAGCATCTTTCAATATCATGGAAATATTATTTCCCTCTACAACGATATCATCAAATTTTGTTGCTATAATAGTTGTGCCTGAGATAACTGTTTCAGCTTCAGTGTAATATGAATCTGCATCATGGCGAACAGTGATATAATAATCTCTTACATCTTCCAAAACAATTTTACCATCTTCATCTGTGACGTAAACAGCATCCATAGATTTACCGTTAACGAATCCTTTAACAGTTATGTTTTGACCTTCTTCCCTGTTTGATCCGGAAATATTGGAACTGATAGTTGTAACACCGTTTTTGCCCCAATAGGTTACATTGGTAAATGCCACTTCAGCATTACTGTCAGAGTAAATAGCATTTAAAAAGTTATTTTGACCAAGGAATGCAATTTCAATACTAGTTCCATTTACAGTTACATTAAATGGAGTTGTATCATCCGCATTTGCTCTGTTGTTTAAGAAAACGGAATTGGAAACAATATTATTTGAAGCGTCGTCACAGTAAATTGCGGAACCTCTGGTTGCATTATTGCCGATGAAATTACAATTTGCCACATTACCGCTAACAGAGATGAAAACCGCACCACCAAATTTTGCAGAGTTATTGGTGAAATTACAATCACTCACAGTACCGGTACCATTAATGTAAAGAGCACCACCAAATTCAGCATGATTACCCATAAATTCACCATTAAATAATACATTTTCAATGCTTTCAAAGAAATTGATTGCACCACCGTATGTAGCATGATTATCAACGAAATTACCATTAAATGTAATATTAATAGGAGTTAAACGATAATTTACTGCACCACTATGTTGAACAGCAGTGTTGTTAATGAAATCACATGTAAATACGGAATTACTTGAAACATCCCTGAAAGTAATAGCACCACCATTACCATTCATTTCACCAGTTTGCACTCCTAAAGCAGAATTATTAATAAAACAACCAGTAAAATTATTCTTATCTGAAGTACCAAAGAATACAATCGCACCACCGGAGGAATTAGCTAAATTAAACATGAAATCAGAATCAAATCTGTTATTGTTAGCCTTATTGTAGAAAAAGATTGCTCCACCATTAACTGCATAATTATTTGTGAAACTGCCTTCAAAACTATTGTTCTCAGCAACATTACGGAAAAATATTGCACCCCCACTAGCAGCATTAACACGATTATTATTAAACTCGGCAGAAATTACATTATCACAAGATTTATTCTGGAAACAAATAGCTCCACCAATTCTTTCAGCCACATTACCTTCAAAATAACCATCAATCACATTACCAGAAGTTTCATCATTAAAGAATACTGCACCACCCTGATAAGCACTATTATTAATAAAAGTGGAATTGATTTTGGAATTTGAAAAAGTAGTCTGAATAAATATTGCACCACCGGTTCTAGCGGAGTTATCAGCGAAATTAGAATCTGTCACATTTCCTTTTTCATAGAAGTAAACAGCACCACCATTAAAAGCAGTGTTGCCGGAGAATTTAGAGTTTTCTACATTGGCATATCTATTGAAATAAACTGCACCTCCACGTGATTTTGCAGAGTTGCCAGTGAAATTACAGCCTGTTACATTAGCATTAGCTTCAAATAGAATTGCACCGCCATCCCTTGAAGCAGTGTTATTAATGAAATTACAGTTTTCAACAGAACCAGTACTATTATAGTAAACTGCACCTCCAACATTTAAAGCGACATTATTAATGAAATTACAATTTTTAACAGTGCCATTAGAACCCAGTTCGAAATAGACTGCACCACCATATCTGGCGGAGTTATTAGTAAAATTACAATTTTCAACTGAACCGGTACTGTCAAAGTAAACTGCACCGCCATCATAAATAGAAGCGGTGTTATTGACAAAATTACAGTCTGTTACATTACCAATACCGTAAAATAGGATTGCTCCAACTGCACTAACAGCATAGTTATTTGTAAAATTACAATCGGTTACATTACCATCACTATCTTGAAATACGATTGCACCACCAGTATTAGCAATATTATTAATAAAATTAGATTTTTCAACAGTACCCGAACCGCTGAAGTGCATTGCACCACCATTATAAGTGGAAGCAGTGTTATTGACAAAATTACAATCTGTTACATTACCCATATCAATAAATCTAATTGCACCACCCCAATCAGCAGTGTTATTAGTAAAATTACATTTTTCAACAGTACTTGAACTTCTGAAGTACAATGCACCACCCTGTACAGAAGCAAAGTTATTAACAAAATTACAATTTGTTACTTCACTATTATTTATAAAGTAAACGGCACCACCAGCTCTAGCAGAGTTATTAATAAAAATACAATTTGCTAAATAATCATTCAGTGTAAATAGAATTGCACCACCACCATACATAGCAGAGTTATTGGTAAAAATACAATTTGTTACAGTATGAGTGGAACCTGAAATACTGAAGTAAATAGCACCACCATAGACTGCTGCTTTGTTATTGGTAAAATTACAATTTTCAACGCTACCGGAAGACATGAAGACAGCACCACCATATGAATTATCCTCTTCATTAACTTGGTTGTTGTTAAAATTACAATATGATACCCCACCAGTACTATTAAAGTAAACAGCACCACCACGATTAGAAGCAGAGCTATTAACAAAATTACAACTTGACACAGTACCGGAATACATATAGATAGCACCACCACAATCAACAGCATTGTTATTAGTAAAATTACAATCTGCTACTTCACCAGTACTATTAAAGTAAACAGCACCACCACAATTAGAAGCAGAGCTATTAACAAAATTACAATTTGCTACTTCACCAGTGCCATTAAAGTAAACAGCACCACCATAATTAGAAGCAAAGTTATTGACAAAATTACAATTTGTTAGATTACTAATATCCCAAAAGAAAACTGCGCCTCCACAATCAACAGCATTGTTATTAGTAAAATTACAATTTTCAACACTGCCTGAATACATACAGACAGCACCACCATAACTATCATCAGTGGTTGCTTTATTATTAACAAAATTACAATTTGTTACAGTACCAAAACAAATCCAGATGGCACCTCCATCACCATCAGTAGCTGTATTATTAACAAAATTACAATTTTCAACAGTACCGGAATACATACAGACAGCACCACCATAACTATCATCAGTGGTTGCTTTATTATTAATAAAATTACAATTTATCACATTACCTTCTGAATACTCAGCAAGATAAATAGCACCACCATTACCTGTTGCTGTGTTATTAGTAAAATTACAATTGTCAACAGAACCAGTAATATTAAAGTAAACTGCACTACCATTGGAAGCAATGTTATTAACAAAATTACAATTTGTTACAGTACCAAAACAAATCCAGATGGCACCTCCATCACCATCGGTAGCAGTGTTATTAATAAAGTTACAATTTTCAACAGTACCGGAATACATGCAGACAGCACCAGCATAACTATAATCAATGGTTCCTTTGTTATTAACAAAATTACTATTTGTTAAAGTACCAGTATAAATCAAAACAGCACCGCCACCATAATAAGCAGAGTTATTGGTAAAATTACAATTTGTCACATCACCATTGCCATCGAAGCAAACTGCACCAACCCAACCATCAGCAGCGTTATTAACAAAATTACAATTTGTTATAATACCATTTGAATCTACAGCGAAATAAATGGCGCCACCATCACTGGTTGCTTGGTTGTTAGTGAAATTACAATCTGTCACATTACCCGTTAGATTAAAGAAAACTGATCCCCCATAATTTGCAGTGTTATCAGTAAAATTACAATTTGACACACTACCCTCATCATAGAAGTAAACTGCACCACCATCTCCAGAAGCAGTGTTGTCAGTAAAATTACAATTTGTCACAGTACCAGTACTATCAAAGTAAATTGCTCCTCCATTACCATTATAATTAGCATTTTTAATGGTTAGGTTTTTAATTGTTACACCGGAAGCATTAATATGAAATGCCCTGATTGTTGATCCGTTCATGTCAATGACTGCACCGTTACCATCAATGACTTTATTGTCCTCACTGATAGTAATGGTTTCACCCTTATCGTAAGTATAGTTTTTATGGGTTAAATTAATGTTTCCTGGCTGGCTAATTTCTGCAGCCAAATCAGAATATTTAGCTGAATCCACACCCAATACCTCAGTATCAGTTTGCGCAATAGCCTCATCATTATCAGTTGAAGCCAATTCATCGTTTTCTTCACTTGTTTGCAGATTATCCTCAATAATATCCTTATCAACGGATAACCCAATAGTATTTGTATCCTCACTTGCTAAAGTATCATCTATTTCACTTGCACTAACACAAGTTATGCTTAATAGAAAAACAGCAAGCACCAGCATGAACATTATTTTCTTGTATTTCATTTCTCCCTGAACTCCTGAAAATTGTATAATAAAAATGTTTTATTTCATTCAAACAATTGTAAAAATACATGACATTTGTTTAAAAACTTCTAAAACATGACTAAAAGTCTATCCACAAATATATAAATATATAACGATTTTGAAGAACTGTGGCAGATAAACTGATATTTATCTGTCTATCGTTTTGATTGTGTTAGAAAGTATGGAAAGAGTTTCAAATATTTCCCTGATTATTCTTCACATTAACATCGGCCATTAGCTATTCAAAACCTAATTTCCGAAACCCTTTCATATATCGCAGTGGAAAACCAAATTGATTTGTGAAAACGGGAGCGTTAATGTTAATGTTATTTTTCATTAAATTGAAAATAGAAAATTTCTTTTGATTTAAACACCACTAACATTAATTATTAAATAACCATGAAAACAAGATAAAAAAAAGAAATAAGTGAATAAATTCACTTATAATTAATTTTTAAACACTATTTGACTTTTACACTAGATTTTACAGTATCCTTAAGGTAAGTCACTTTAACTGTGTATGTTTTTCCTTTTTTGAGCTTTTTGATAACATTCCTCTTAAGTGTCTTTTGTGCAATTCCCTTGGAGTTGGTTTTGACTTTATATGTCTTGCCGTTGAACTTGAATATTATCACCTTACCTTTAACGAGTTTACCGTTGATTTTAAGGGTTGCTTTCAAGGTAAATTTCCTGGCAGTCTTTTTGACGGTGACTTTGCTAACTTTAAGCACCTGTTTTACGGTTACAGTGTTCTTATATGTTTTACCATCATATATTGTGATTATGGTGTATTTATTGGGAACTTCTGTAATTTTGATTTTAGCCATTCCATTTTTGTCTGTCTTAACGGTTAGTGTTTTACCGTTAATTACAAATATTACTGATTGCCCGCCAACAGCAACTTTACCATCACTGGAAACCAGTTTTGCGGTGAAGTAAGATTCTCCGGCATAATCCACTGCAATATTTTTAGAAACAACTTTACAGTTCTGCAAATCCAACATTACACTTACATTGTTTAGATAATACTGATTATTATAGGAAGTTGCAACCACATAATTGCCTGGAACTTCATTTATTTCCAGTTTGGCAATACCCTCATTGTCAGTTGTTGCATTAATCGCCTTCCCGTTTATTGTAAACTCAACAGATGCACCCACAACAGAATGATTATTGGAAGTTACAACTTTAACACTGAAATATGATTCACTGCCGTAAACAACTGAAATATCTGTGTTGGAAGTGACTTTGGAGTCATCTTCTACAGTATAAACCTTCAGGCAGGATACATGATTTGGATATAAATCAATTACGACACCATTTTCAATTAAAAATGATTTATTTTCACTTAAATGAACTCTAATTTGACCTGAAGAAGAAACAGGTATACAATTTGAGGTTATTTCTGCAATAAATTCATCTCCCTTTTTAACTGGAACGTATTCATTTAACTTGATGGTGTGAAAACCTCTGAACGGAGATACGCCATCCTGCGTTAACATCAGATTGCCGTTTACATAGATTTTCACGGTGTAATTGATGCCGCTTTGATTGAAGTATGTTCCGACAGCTGCAATCAGATCATCATCTTCAGCTTCATAGCGATTAAAACAGGTCAGATTATCCGTTTCATTAGGCATTAAGAAATCACCAACCCATACAGTATCATACCCGTAATTCTTATTGTACGGCACTTTATTTTCAAGTATTATTCCAATACCCTGATTAATAATGTAGGATGCTGCAAGAAATGTTTTGTCATAATATGAAATGTAATAGAAACCGTTGTCTCCCACTGAAGTTCCCCAACTGTTTTTAATAATCCATGCCCCGTCACCCGGCGGAGTTTTAAGGAAATTGTCCTTGGAATAATTGTCATCCCATCCAATAACAGAAACCTCATGATTCAGGCCAGGTGCATCAAATGTATATTGTGCAGATGTATTTAAATTCAAATAGCCCTCTTTTTCATCAGAAGTTGCCCAATATCCTACGCTTAATGCTCCATATTTCATGATTGCTGTTTTGATTTCTGTACCGTTTAATACTTTATCATTTGAAACAAATATTACGTCCTGAACATGAATGACATCAGAACCTGTTGTTATATATGGTGAAAGTTTTCCAACCTCATCATATATGTCAGTTTCTTCAAAAGCAGGACCATACCATCCCACCATATATGATGCAGCAACCCCACCGGTACCGCCTTCATCTAAGTCGGTGCAACCGTAATTGAAGTACTTTAACATGTTATGATGGAGATTGCCTTCAGACAAATCAAGCTCCACGCCATATGTCTTCAAAATTGCTGATTCAACAGCACTGGTTAATCCAAATGTCCAGCAGGCCCCCATTCTACCCTGATCCTTTACTGGCGTAAGCCATCCCCAATCACGCAAATCGAATCTTTCCGGAAGACCCACGACAGTTATGGTGTTGTTGACCGGTTCAAATTTCAGTGCCGGGGAATCAACACATGCCGGATAATCTAGAGTCTGATTGGTGATGACGATTTCATTGTCAAATGTATTATTTTTCCAAATACAATTTCCAACATCATAATAAGTGAAAAGGGCATTCGTATTGTTTTCAAAGATGGAATTGGCAATGGCATAATATGTATCAACGGCTAGTATTGCATTACCTGCACTTGCAGAGTTATTGAGGAAACTGGAGTTGTTTATCAAAATATTGTTGTAATCGGAAAATATTGCGCCTCCCAGACCTGGATAATCCTCAAAGTCTTCGACAGCATTTGAATCAAAAACACAATTGTTAATCTCAGCATTTTCCAAAAATGCCAAATACACCGCTCCACCGTTATGGACTGCACTATTGCTGGTGAAATTTGTATTGTTCATGAAAAGACTACCTCCCAGCTGAATATATGCCCCACCCATCATGGAAGATGAATTTATAAACGCACACTCAGTTACTGTAGCATTGTAGGCTTCCATTCCATAATCAACCAGTATTGCGCCGGCATTTTTAATGGATTTGGTGTTGATGAACTCACAGCCTTTGATACATGAGTTGCCTGTCCATCTTATGGCAATTGCTCCTGCGGATTTCTCGGCTGTAAGGTTAATGAATCTGGAATTAGTAATTGAACTTTCACAATATTCAAAATAGAGTGAGGATGCATAAGCAGAAGTTATGTTAATGAAATCTGAATCATCTATGCTGACTGAGGAATGTGTGGCAAAAATTTGACCATATTTACCAGTGCTGTGTGATGTGACAGATGAGTTTGAGACCTTTAATGTGGCATTATCTAAATATATTGATGATCCCCTTTCACCATAATTGTCAATAAAGCGGGACCCTGCGCAATTTAATATACTGTCATGAATGAGAATTGCTCCGCCACGACTGGCATTATTGGCGATGAAAGTCACATTGTTTAATGTAATATTGCCTGTAGCATATATTGCACCTCCTTTATTGCTATTACCGTTGATGAATATGAGATTGTTGATTGTTATATTGCTTCCTGTAATATTGAATATTCCGGATTGCATGTTTGCATCCAGAACATGATTGTTTCCGTTTATTGTGAAATCGCTTTTATTAATAACAACCGGACCACTGTCAGTTTCATTGCTGAAAGTGTAGTCATACTTCATTTCAAATGTGTCATGTGATACATTAATATCCTTGTCCAGTTGTGAGAATGTATTCGGATTATCCGTTATTATTTCGTTTTCAGTTGTCTTGAGTGTTACCGGTTCCATTTGCATGATGCCCTCGCTTGTTGTATCATTCATATCCCCTGCATTAACGGTTGCAATTGAGAATATGAAAATTGCAAGAAGCAGTAGGATCATGCTTTTTTTGTATTTCATCCCTTTCCAAACTCCTAATAAATTTCATGATAAATGTTTTATATCATTCAAACAATCTCTGAAATAATTCCCTTTTGTTTAAAACTTATAAAACATGACTAAAAGTCTATCAACGAATATATAAATATATAACGTATTTGGAGAACAGATGGCAGATAAACTGATATTAATATACCTATTGACTTATATTACTCAATGGATAATTAAATCATAATTATCAACAGTAACATTGACAGACTTAGTATCAAACGCTTCAATATAGTATCTAAGAAAAAAATTAATCATTATATTAGTTTACATACTGTGTGACCAAATCCGATATTAATAGAAATCTATAATTAATTATTGGAATAGGTTTCATTTGATAACTTTAATATATTTGTTATGACTAAATTTTATATAATCATTAGAGAAAAAGTGTAGGATAAAATACTATGTCAAGTATGAGCAGTGTTGCGGGACTTTCAAAATATATAAAAACATTGCCTAAAACTGAATACAATATTTTAGGAATGTTAATTTTTAGTTTTTTAATAGGCAGTTTATATTTTTTAATAGATTCAGTCCCTACTTACAATTTTCTAGAAGATATCGTTTTAGGAGGTCTTTTTGGACTAATATGTTTTGGAGTGACCTCAATTATGAGCGGTGCTCTAAATCAACAGGTCATCAGTGGATTTCATGGGATAAATCTAAAAATTAAGCATTCCATGTTTTTATCCGGAGTTTCAATGATCATTTTAGGACTTGTGTTGATTAGCGGAGGAATCATCTCCAGAATAACCAATATTGACATGTTTTTAAACTCATTATTATTTGGCTGCGTGCTGATTTATGGATTCAATACATTAGTATTTTGGGCAACTTCAAAAGTCAGATTTATTGTTGCGGCCGGAGTAGGTTTAATTCAACCAACTCTTATATTGGCAATGTTTATTTTAATATCATTTTTTGCAATTGATACAAGTTTTTTAGGCCCGGCAATAATACAAATCATTATAAAAGCCCTGATTGCAGGCATAATATTTGTATTGGCAATTTATGCATTTATCAAAATTATTGCATCCCCATTCCAGAAAAATCTGGGAATAGGAGTTCTGGATTTATTAAGCTTATTTATTGCACATATGAATGAAGGATCAAACTCATTAGAAAGTTTGTTTGAAAATATGAGTGAAGCAATTGATACAGTTGTTACATTCGTTAGTTTTAAAACAGACGCCGGAATTAAAGCATTATTTATTTCACCATCAGTCCACCCCGGACCTCTAGGAGACCTGGGAGGATCCAACATGCCTACAATTCTGGCAAATAAATTTGATTATTTCACTATGGTGGCTCATGGACCTTCAACCCATGATTTCAATCCAATTGCAGTTTCAGAAATCGATAAAATCGAAGATTCCATCAAAAAAGGTCTTGAAAAAGTGGAATATAGTGAAACTGCCAGCAAATTCATAAGATACAAACATGAAAAGGCAAATATAGGAGTGCAGTTTTTCAATAAGGGACTAATAATCCTATCCACATTCGCTCCTGAAGCTGTTGATGATATTGAATTTGGTGTCGGATTAACAATGATGGCTCAAAGCAGAAGCAGATGCGGCGTCGAGAACTCTGTAATTGTTGATTGCCATAACTCATTTACCCCTGAAAGTGGAGAAGTTCTTCCGGGAAACTCAGAAGTGTTCCATCTCATAGAAGTTATTGATAAAATCGACCCTAATCAAGAAAAATACGAGGTTAAAATCGGTTGCTCACATGACAATATGGACACATTGGACAAACAGGAAGGAGTCGGTGAAAGCGGTGTAAAAACAATGGTTATTGAAGTTGGAGGTCAAAGAACTGCATATGTCCTTTTTGATGCCAACAATATGGAAATCGGATTCAGACAGGAAATCATTGATGCAGTAGGCAATTTAGAAATAGATGAAATTGAAGTTATGACCACTGATACACATACAGTCAACACTCTTTCAAGAGGTTATAATCCAATTGGAATTGCAAAAAGAGCAGAAATAATAGAATATGTTAAAACAAGTATTCAAAATGCAATAGATGATTTGGAAAAAGTTGAAGTTGGAACTGGAACCGAAAAAATAGAAAATCTTAATACTTTCGGCCCAAAAAATTCAACAGAACTGATTTCAACAATAAGTTCCGTGGTAGCCGTCAGTAAAATTATAGCTCCAGTATTATTGATTACTTCATTACTAATAGTATTTATATGGATTTTCTTTGGGGGATTATAAATACATCATAAATAATGTATATGCAATGACCCATGTAAAGAAGAACGGTGAAATTCCATCCCATAACCATTGAGAGAATCCAGAAATTTCATCCCCAGCCATCTTTTGACAGAGCTGGCCTATAAAATACAAAATAATTAATGCAACAAAAGCAGCAGCAATATCATTTTTAAATCCGATCCATCCTTTTGAGAGGACTGTGGAAAGAAATGCTGCAATCAGAGCAAAAATAACATGAATACTTGTAACTTTGATAGTTGTGTCCATTGATATCCTCCATTATTAAATATATTAATATAAATTTTAGTTCTTATAATATATTAAAGTATTGATTAACAAAGGTGTTTATTATGAAATCTATGTCTAACGTAGATGTTTATACAGTAAGTGATGAATTAAATAAATTATTAACAGGTGCCAGAGTAGACAAATCATTCCAACCTACAAAGGACATTGTTGTCGTGAGATTCCATGTGGCTGGAACAGGTAGAGTAGATTTAGTGATGCAATGCGGTGCTAGAATACATACAAGCCAATACCCCCTTGAAAATCCCACTACTCCTCCAAGCTTTCCAATGCTTTTAAGAAAACGAATTAAAGGAGCTCATGTAGAATCCGTAAAACAGCATAATTTTGACCGTGTAGTTGAAATAAAAGTGAAAAAAGACAAATACTATGCAATAATTGTTGAATTATTCGATAAAGGAAATATTATTCTTTTAGATGAAGACAACAATATCATCCAACCTCTGAAAAGAAAACTGATGAGTGACAGAGACATCAGTTCCAAAAGGGAATACATTTTCCCTGAAGAAAGAGGAATCAATCCGATTACTGTTAGTGAAGATGAATTTCATGAACTGTTCAGCGAAGACAGTGATGTAGTCAGAACACTGGCTAGAAACGGACTGGGCAGTTTATATGCTGAAGAAATTATCCAAAGGGCAAATAAAATAGTTGAAATAGATAAAAACACCTTGAACAGTGATGTGACTGCAGAACAAATTTCCGCATTATATTCCGGACTTAAAGACCTGTTTAATAATTTAAAAGAAGATTCAATCAAACCGCAAATTGTAAAAAAAGACACCAAGGAAGACGTAGTTCCTTTGGATTTAATGAAATATGAAGACTTTGAAAAAACCACCTTTGAAACTTTCAATGAAGCATGTGACGAGTTTTATTCTAAAAAAGTTAACACAACTATAAAAAATATACAAGAATCCGCATGGACAAAAAAAGTAAACAAGTTTGAAAAACGATTACGTTTACAACAAGAAACACTTGATAATTTTAACACTACTATCAAAGAAAGCCAACATAAAGGAGAAGTAATCTATTCTAATTACCCTACCATTGAAAACATAATAAATGTTGTAAACTCAGCAAGGAGTAAGGACTACTCTTTTAGTGAAATTGGAAAAATATTAAAAAAAGCAAAAAAAGACGGAATGAAAGAAGCCCAAATTTATGAATCCATTGACAAGCTGGGTGTATTAACACTGAACATAGATGATACTTCCATAATTATCGATCCGAAATTAACAATTGCTGAAAATGCTGAAAATTACTATGAAAAAGGTAAAAAAGCCAAACGTAAAACCAAAGGGGCATTAATAGCTATTGAAAATACCAAAAAACAACTTGAAAAAATTAAAGCTAAAAAAGATATAGCAATGGAGCATATTGCAACACCTAAAAAGAGAGTCAAGAAAAATCTCAAATGGTATGAAAAAATGAGATGGTTTGTAAGTTCACAGGGAGTTTTAGTAATAGGAGGCAGAGATGCAAACTCCAATGAAAATGTTGTGAAGAAATATTTGGAACCCCAAGACATTTATTTGCATGCAGACATACATGGTGCATCATCAACAGCAATAAAATTAAATGGCCATGAATTAAATGACAGTATCCTTAAAGAATCAGGTGAGTTTGCCGCATCATTTTCATCTGCTTGGTCAAACGGTTTCTCATCTCAAGACGTATTTTGGGTGCATCCTGACCAAGTTTCAAAAACACCAGAATCAGGGGAGTTTCTACCAAAAGGATCATTTGTTATAAGGGGACACAGAAACTATATTCGAGGAGCTAGAGTAAAACTTGCTATTGGAATTGTGGATTATGAAGGAAAAAGAATAATGGCAGGACCAATAGAAGCACTCGAAGCACATTGTGAAAATTTCGTTGTAATAAAACCAGGATACACTAAAAAGGAAGCTCTTGCAAAAAAGATAATTAATAAAATAAATGAAGATGACCTTCTTACATTAGATGACATTATAAGAGTTTTACCATCTGGAAAATGCGATATTGATGAAAAATATCACGAAAGAAAAAAATATGAAAAAAATTAATCCTGATAATCTTCAGGATTATATTTAAAGTATTCGTCAGGATTCATTACCACTACGTCAATGTTAGGGTTAAACTGACTTACAAAATTAGCAAAAATTGCCGGGTCTTGCTCTATAGGTGGGAAAGTATTATAATGCATTGGAATAACTACTTTCGGATTTAACCACATTGAAGCAAGTGCCGCTTCAAACGGACCCATAGTAAATTTATCTCCAATCGGGATTAAAACTACATCAGGTTTATAGATATTTCCAATAATATCTTTCATATCACCAAACAGACCAGTATCACCTGCGTGGAATATTTTTGTTCCATCTTCGAATGTTATTAAGAAACTAGCTGCACTTCCACCTGGAACTGTTTCTTCAACTATATCTATATCAGATGAATGTTTAGCATCCAGCATAGTGAATTTTATGTTTCTGAAAATGAATGAACCGCCGATATTAACACCAATGTTTCTGATTCCCTGTTTAGCTAAAAAGAGTGAAATTTCATGAATACAAGCTATAGGTGCATTAGTATTATTGGAAATTTCTAATGCATCCCCAAAATGGTCAGAATGACCATGAGTAAGTAGGATAATATCAGGATTCAATTCCTCTACAGGAACTTGGCAGGCAGGATTATTGCTGATAAATGGGTCAATTAAGATTTTAACGTTATCATCGCTAATAATTTCAAATGCAGAATGACCCAACCATCTAATTTCCATTAAGCAGTTCCTCCCATTGCATTAATAATAACATTTTCATCCAAATTAGATGCAATATTCCAAGTTTTTTCGAAGTCTGCTCTTATATTAGAAATGGAATTTCTATCTTCGTAGATTGCTCCATATTCAAAGTCATTTTGACTTTCTGAGATAATCATCGCATGGGAATCATCAGTGATTAAATTAACAGTATGAACTTTTGGAACTGTTTTAATATGAACTCCCTGTTTTAAAAGAGATGAAACTAAAAACATGTAAGACATATCTGAAACATCAAATTCATCAATGATAACTCTTGAATAGATTGTTGGAACATGGGATAAAAATCTGTCAGACAAATCATTCAATGATGGAATTTCAAGCATGATTTCCTTATTAACATTAACTGCTAACTGGTCAAATGCTTCTTGTGAAGACAGCAATCCTGTATCAGTAATTACATAACTTTTAAGTGATTTTGGAACTGGTAAACTTTCAGGATTATTAATATCAATTTTTATATCCCTATTTTCAGCAACTTCCGGTGGAACTTGGGTTTGAGTATCCACAACATTATGTTCCGGAACGATAGGAACTTCAGGTTCTTCTGATAAAACTTTAATGATTTCATCAGACTTATCATTTTCATCCTGAAATCTAGGAATCTCTTCAACAAAATAGTCAGATTGACGTCTTTTAGGAGCCCTAGTTACCTTTAATGGTTTTCCATAATGAGGAGTAAAGTTTAATTGTTTATCAAAATTAACATTCTCTTCTTCTTGTGGAACCACAGTGAAAACAGCTTTCGGATTATCCTCATAATCATCTCTGATATACTGACTTGTATCAAAATCACGATAATCGTCATCCAAAACAAGATCATTATAATCAGAATCATCATATTCATTAAAATCGTTTTGAACTCTTAACCTAGGTTTATCATCTTTTGATTTTCGTTCAAGTTTATTAAAATTAGGAGCATTTATATTATTTGAACTTATGAAGTCTTTTATCATGTTTGTGGTCCTATCAGCATTATATTCAACGAAATAACTGACTATTAATATTAAACCCACAATAGAAATGATAAGACCGACTATCAATAAAATGTCCAATAAGTTATAAACACTTGTCTCATATGCTATGAGAATACCTATTACAAATAAAATAAAACCTGAAACTAATTTAATAGTATTTCCCATAATGTCACTCTCATTTATAATTAATCACTCTATTATTTTAACTAATATAGAATATCTACAACACTATTAATAAATTTAATGGAAAAAGAACAATAAAACAGAAGAAAAAAACAATACGGATAATACTTTTTTAAAAAATAGTAATATTAATATATGAAAAAAACAAATGAAATATTGGTGAAAAACTATGAAAAAAATACAACCATTCATCAATGAAAACTCAGGCCAAGGTGCCGCAGAATACATACTTCTTTTCGGAGGAGTAATAGTAATTGCTTTACTTGCACTTACCATATACAGAACATATATGGAAACAAGTGACACCAGTCTCAAAGCAAAAGACGATATCATGGATGTCAGGAACACAATTCTTGACAACAGAACCCATGTGTAAAAAAATAGACAGCAAAGGGCAAGGAAGCGCTGAGCTGATCCTCATCACCGGAGGATTAATAGTAATAGTACTCTTTGTTGGAAGTTATATTTCAAATATAACACAAAAAACGCAAACAAGCATACATAATTTCCTAAAAACAGAAAGAGATTATTTAATAAATAAAATTTGAAAATAGAGAGAAATCTCTATTTTCCACCTAAAATTGAATTTAAAATTTCATCCCATGACTCTGAATTAATATTAGTCAATTTCATGCCAGTTCTGGTTAAAATTCTAATATTTTGTGGACATGCTGTTACACAAGCACCACATAAATTACAGAAGTCTAAATTAGTAACTGATTTTCCATCAACAATTTCAATTGCATTACATGGGCAGACATCTTGACAAGCATGACAAGAATCGCCTTTACAAATTTTATCTTCATCTTCAATTTCTACTAATTCAATTTTACCGTCGAAAGGTTTAGTAATTGTGATTGCATCAACTGGGCAAATTTCAGAACACCAGGAACAATTGACACATGATTCTTCAGAAATAAATGTTGAACCGGTAATTTCAGGAACTTCGATTTCTTCCCTTAACATACAGGTAGAACAAATTTGTTTAATTGCTTGTTCCGGACAGATTCTTTTACATACACCACATTGTACGCATTTAGAAAGATCTACTTCGATAGAATTATTTAATAAATCAACACAGGATGTTGGTTTATTAGTAATAATTATTGCTTCTGCAGGACATAAATCTGCGCAAAAACCACAGTAAATACATTTATCTTTATTTATTTCAATTTCTCCTCTTATTAAAGATACTGGGTCTGGAAGATTTCTTTCAAAAATAATTGAATCCCTAGGACATACTGAATAACATCGACCGCAATAAATACACTCTTCATCATCAACTTTTGATTCGGTTTCCCAAATCGGATAATTGTCCATTTTACTGATTGCTTCATCATTGATTTCTAATGATAGTGCATCGAACGGACAAGCAACAGAACATAAACCACAGAATATACAAGAATCTGCGTTAACTGAAACTAAATCCATTTCAATTAATCCTCTAACAATAGGTACAACAGGACCTAATCTTAAAGAGGATGTAGGACAAACATCAACACAAATCCCACAACCAACACAATTTACATCTTTGTAGGACAATTTACGGTGTTCTTCTCCATCTCTCTCAATACTAAACATAGTAACCACCTCAAGCTTTAGAGATGGCCTGATTTGGACAATTTTGGATACATAAGTCACAGTCGTCACAATTTTCAGGAACGATAGCAACGTCTCCATTTTCTTCGACAATTGCGCCTTGTTCGCAGAGTTTTATGCATAACCCTTGAACAGGACAATTATCAATGTGTCCACACAAATTTGAATCAATTTTTACTGCCATATAACCACCTCATAAATGTACAAAAATCATAATAGAACATAATTTTATATACATTATTATTTAATATATCGAAATGAACATATAAACATATCGATTATTTTCTAAGTTTAGTTGACAATATCCCCATTTTTATTAATTTCACCACTGCGAATTCTAGTGGATGAAATAGGAATACCATCATAGGCCAAAACAAAACTAACAACAACAATATCAATAGGATCCATACCTTTAGAAACTCTTATTTCATTAATTTTAACAGCAGTTGGCTCTGTTTCCTCACTAACCACTATGGCATCAAAATCAACGTCATAAATGGTGGTTCCATAAGGATCATCCAAAGGAACTATAATAAAATTAGATTTATCTTTAAAAAAAGATTTAAGATTACTCATCCTCTCTTCACAAGAATCTATATCCCCTTTTAAACCGCCGAAAGCATCAGAGGTCACTCCAATTTCGACAGTGTCTGCAATCTCAAAAGCAGTAGATAATAATTTTTTATGACCGTCATGAAATTTATCAAAAGTTCCACCTACAGCCACTTTACTATATTTCTTCGAATTCATAATATTGTCCTAGATTAGTTTCTGTTTAAAACTATATAAGAACTATTATAAATTATTAGCTATATAAAAAAAGAAAAAATTGAAAAAAAAATAAAAATAGTAAATTAAAATGCAATACTTGCATAGTAACCTTTTAGACTATAGGAATTAGCATTCCAATTTACTACGTTTCCAAACGAGTTTCTAGCACTTGTAGCGTCACAGACAGTCCAAGTATTACCTATCAACACCTGGGTCCAAACATGACCGTAGGTACCGCTTGTAAAAGTACATGTACCATGAGCATATCTGGCAGCTAAACCTGCTGTTCTAAACATTGCTACAAGCAGATGTGAATGATCTACACAGTTTCCTTTTTTAGCATCCAATGTACCGACAGCACCATACTTAGTATTATAGTAGAAACTGTATGATACGGTATCACGTACATAGTTATATATTGCTGTAGCTTTTGCTTTATCAGTTGTTAGACCCTTAGTCAACTTAGTAACTAACTGCTTAATTTTAGTGTTGTTAACTTGACAATTAGTAGAAGCCGCCAAGTACGCCGCTAAATTACTTATAGTATTTTTAGAGTTTAGTTTACTTGTAGTTGAAGTTGTATCATCTAATGTTTTGATTACAACATATGCAGGCATGATTCCATTATCATCATAAAATGCAACCACACGAGCAAATGCATAAACCAATCCTTTATAACCAATATTACCTAATGCTGAACTTACAGAATTTGGCATTTGCCCTTTGGAGTCAGCAGTTTTTACAATATTTTTAGCTACAGTAAGATAATCATTCAAATTACCCATATCAGAAGCAGCCCCTGCTTTAGATGGGTTTTTGATTGTTTTTAAACCAATGCTTGCTGTTTTTCCAGATTTTAAATTTATAATAGCTTTAGAAGCCAAATATAAATAATCTGCAATGGAAATTTTAAGATTTCCAATTTTAACAGTTGTTGGCAATTTATTATTACTTATAATATAATTTTTTACAGTTTTGGAAGCGGAAATAACCTGTTTTAAAGTGACCTTATCAATTACATGAATAGTTTTTGTACCGGATCGGGAGTTATGTGTATATTGTATTTTATAATCTCCTCCAGTCAGTTTTCCCAAACTAACTTTAGCCATACCGTTTGAATCAGTTTTTTTAGTATAGGTTTTACCGTTGAATTTGAATTTAACAGATGCACTTTTTATTGGGTTTTTCTTTGCATCCATTACTTTCACTGAATAAGTAACGCTTTCACCAGTTGAAACATAGACATTAGTAGCTTCGAACATTGTTCCATTTACTAAGACATGTTTAGATACAGCATCTGATTTATAATAAGCACTTGAAACAACAGATTTAATAGTGTAATAACCGACAGGACATGTTATTGTTAATTTAGCAACACCCTTGGAGTCAGTTTTCTGACTGTAAGTCTTTCCGTTGATGGTGAATTTGACTACAATATTTTTAAGTGCATTGCCGTTTGAATCTTTAACAGTGGCTTTATATGATGAACCATCTTTGTATTTCATCACTAAATTACTTGCACTTAATTTAGCAGTCAATTTGCTGATAATAACATTTTTATATTCATAATTATAATCACTAGCTCCCAATTTTGAAAATAAATACTTAATTTTATAAGTACCTGGTTTTAAATCACCAATATCCAGTTTAGCGATACCTTTTGAATCTGTTTTAGCAGAATAAGTTTTATTATTCAAAATAAATTTAATTGTTTTACCGGATAAAACCTTATTTTTATTATCTGTGAATTTTACAGAAAACTTTGATCCATCTTTATAGGCCATCTTTAAATCGGAAGCGATTAATTTATTACTTGCAGATTTAATGACTATTGTTCCTGATGAAGATGAAGAGTATAAACCACTATTTCCTTTAAACGTATAGGTTATTTTGTAAGTACCTTTTGCAAGAAGAGGAATAACAGTTGATGCTTTCCCTTTTGAGTCTGTTGTAGCGGTAACGTTTTTACCGTCATAAGAGAAGTATACTTTACTATTTTTTACCGGACTTCCATGAGCAGTAGTTAAACTGACATGATAAGTATAATAGTTATAAGGAAGAATATATGTTTTTGAATTACCAGTTATGGTGGTTTTATCTTTTTTAACAACTAAATTATTACTTAATTTTTCATTTGAAGCAGGATTAGTTGCGGTTATAGTATATTTTCCAGGTTTAAGTCCTACTTTTACAGTTGCAACCCCATTCTTATTGGTAGTATATGTATATTTTTTACCGCCAATATAAAATGCAACTTTAGTATTTGCCAATACGGAGTTATCCTTCCAGAAAGTTGCAGTGTAATAAGTAGATGAACCGTAATACTTAGTTAAATCTTTTCCACTTACTGAAGATAAAACTTTAACACTTTTTGAAAGAGATTTGGAGCTGTAATTACCATTTCCGGAATAGGTAACAGTAACATCATAAGTTCCAATAGCCAAGGCAGCTGTTTTGACAGCTGCTATTCCATTTTTATCAGTGGTGGCTGAATAAGTTTTACTTTTAACTTTCAAAGAAATTTTTTGATTGCTTAAAGCTTTACCTGTACTGTCCTGCAAAGTTACTTTGAAATATGTAGCTGCTTTATCATAATGTGTATTGGACACAGATATAGTAGTTGATATTTTAGAAGCACCGAGTATGTCATCCTGAGCTGAACTTGCTATAACAGATTCATTTTCTGAAATAGAAACGGTGTCTTCAATATTTTCATTTGCAAGACTTAATTTTTGTTCCCCATTATCCTCATAATAAGAATCATCGCTAAGTTTTAGAGCATCATCTTCAGGATAATCTTTTAAATTATCATCATGAGAATTAACTATATTAGTTTCTGAGATAGAAACCTCGTTAGAAACTTCTAATTTTTCTTGAGATAATGCGATAACATTATCATTAGTTAAATTTGAATCTTCTGTATTTGAAACATTATCAATTTCTGCTGCTGATGCCGCTGATAAAACAACAAAAAACATGAGAACAACAGTAACGATAAATGCTCTATTTTTTATCGAAATTTTTCCACCTCTTGGTTCTCATTACGAAAATTTTATAGTAAAATATGATTATACTAACATATAGTATTTCATAATGAGTGGATAAAGATATATTTTAATATTATTTAAATGTTTTTAAAACTTAAAAAAATGAAAAACCATTTAAAATTAAGAATATTCTAAAAAAAAGATAGAAAACATATATAAAATTAAAATAAAAGAACATTCATAGTGAAATAAAGTTAGATAAGATTATATAGCTCGAATTTTAATTAAAATTTTTTATGAACGATGAAACATGAAATTTTCATATTATATTCACTTATATAAAAAAACATTCAATATTAATAATGTATAATAAAAATTAGCAAAATATTGTTGATAATGGAAAAAATGATTTAAAATAAAATAATTATATCAAAAAATAAAGAATTTTTTAAAAAAAAAGATGATTGTATGATTTATGAAAAAAACACCTACATTAAACATCATAAAAGTGTGGATATTCGTTTTGGATTAGCTTATCCCAACGTTTATAAAACAGCCATGTCATCTTTAGGATATAATATTTTATACAACCAAATCAATGAACGTGAAGACACATGGTGTGAGAGAATCATATATCCAGATATTAAATCCATTGAATCAAACACACCCTCCAGATACTTTAACATAATAAGTTTCACACTCCAATTTGAAGAGGATTATGTAAACGTGCTGGACATTCTCAAGAAATCTGAAATTCCACTTAAAAGGACTGAAAGAACCCCTGATGATCCGTTGATTATTGCAGGAGGACCTTGCCCTACAGCAAATCCAATGCCCTTATCCGATTATATCGATCTTTTCATTATTGGCGAAGGAGAAAATACAATCAATAAAGTTTTAGACAGATATAAAACTTCTAAGAAAAATTTAAAAGAATATCTGGACATAACTGGAGTATATATTCCAGAGCTCAACAACAAGACCAATATTGACATTATATGTGACATGGACAATGCTTATCATATAACTCAGCCAGTATTAAGTAAAAGCAACGATGAGGATTATCAGACAATATTCAATAACACAATAATGTTAAACGTTTCAAGGGGATGCACCAGAGGATGCAGATTCTGCATGGCAGGTTATCTCTACAGACCAATGCGACAGACAAACTATGAAAAACTGATTGATGTGGCTGTTGAAAATCGGGAAAAAACAGGTCTGAATAAAATTACATTGATTGGTGCGGCTGTTTCAGATTACAGTGATTTAGAAAAATTAACTGATGGTCTTGAAAAGGAAGGTTTTCAAATTTCCACCCCTTCCCTTAGAATAGAATCCATCACAAGAAAAACATTGGAAACCCTGAAAAGAAGCGGACTGAAAACCATTACATTAGCTCCCGAGTCAATTGGAAGATTAAGAAAAGTAATCAATAAAGACATTCCTGATGAGAAAATTTTTTCAGTCATTGAAGATGCAGTTGAATTGGATTTTAAAATTAAGCTGTACTTTTTAATTGGAATACCTACTGAAACAATGGATGACATTGAGGAACTGATTTCATACATGAAAAAGATTGCGAAAATGCACAGCAATCCAAAAAATGTGAAATTCAGTATCAATCCCGTTATTCCCAAACCCCAAACTCCACTGCAATGGGAGGCCTATGATTTCAAGGATATAAAAAATAAAACCAGGTTAATTAAAAAGGAAATGAAAAGATATAATGTCAAATGTGAAAGTCCTAAAAAAGGATTGATTCAATATATACTATCCTGTGGAAATAGTGATGTCGGAGAACTTATTGAAAAATCATTAACAAAAAAACCAACATTGAAAGAATGGAAGGAACTGACTCCAAATTATAGTATTGAAGACGAATTGCCTTGGAAAAATATAAATGTTGGCGTGAATGAGAATTTTTTAAAAACAGAGCATAGGAGACTGACAACACTTAAACAGACACCATGGTGTGAAACATCAGTATGCTATAATTGCGGTTCCTGTAAATAATTACTGGAAAAAATAATTTTTACTATAATAATATATAATATAATAAGTGAGGTAAATTTATGATAAATCCTGCAAAAAGAACAAAATCAATTGAATTGTCACAAGTGAGAAAAATGTTTGAAATAACAAATCCCGATGCAATTAACTTAGGTATCGGTGAACCTGATTTTGATGTTCCTGAAAATATCAAACAGGCCATGAAAGATTCCATTGACGACAACGAAACTCATTATACTCCTAATAAAGGATATATTGAACTAAGGGAAGAAATAGTAAAAAAATTCAAAAATGACAATGGAATAAAAACAAATACTGACAACATTATTGTTACTGTGGGTGCCAGTGAAGCTTTATTTATGTGTGCACAGGCATTTATTGACAAAGGCGATGAAGTAATACTCCCAAATCCTAGTTTTTTATCATATGAAGCATGCATAAACCTGGCGGGAGGAACAATTGTGCCTGTGGATTGTAAAATGGAAAATGAATTTAAATTGAAAGCTGATGATGTGGCTGAAAAAATTACCAAAGATACTAAAGCAATCATGCTAAATTCACCTTCAAACCCTACAGGAGCAGTTATGGAAAAAGAGGACATTAAAGCGATTGCAGATTTATCAAATGATAATGATATTTTAGTTATTTCAGATGAAATTTACGAAAAAATAATCTATAACAAAAAACATTACTCCCCTGGAAAATACAGCGATAATGTAATTACACTAAACGGTTTTTCTAAAGCATATGCAATGACCGGACTTAGAATCGGATATTTGAATGCAAATGAAACATTTAATGAAGAACTGCTTAAAATACATCAATATAATTCAGCCTGTGCAAGTTCTACCTCACAAAGGGGGGCGTATGCCGCATTATCCGGACCACAGGATGAAGTAACAAAGATGGTTGCGGAATTTGAAAAAAGAAGAGATTTGATTGTTTCAAGACTTAATGAAATGGGATATGAAACCGTCAATGCAGAAGGCGCATTTTATGTATTCCCTAAAATAGAAGATAAAGATTTTGTAACTAAAGCAGCAAAAGCAGGAGTAATAACAGTACCTGGTGAAGCGTTTGGATCAAATGGAATTGGACATGTAAGAATGTCTTATGCAAATTCCTACGAAAACATTGAAAAAGCAATGAACATCTTAGAAGAGCGTGTTGTTAATGGATGAAATTCGCCTGAAAGGCGCTAAAAAAGCGGTGATTGTAGCAATAGTGGCAAATTGCGTTATGACTTTGCTGAATATTATTGTAGGATACCTTTCTGGAAGTTATGCATTAGTCTCTGAGGGAGCACATACATTTTCAGATGTTGCAACATCAATTATCGCTTATTTAGGATTTTATACCGGTCAAAAACCAGCCGATAAAGAACATCCCTTCGGTCATGGCCGTGCAGAGGCAATTAGCGGATTGATTATTGTAATATTTTTGGTTATTGTAGCTTGGGAAATTATGGAAGGAGCAGTAGATAAACTACTGAATCCAAGTTTAATAACAATACCTGATGTTTTTGCCGCTGTAATGGCTGTAGTAGGAATAATTGTTAATTTGGCAGTTAGTGACCGCATTATCCAAATAGGTAAAGAAATCAAAAGCCCTGCTATTGTGGCCGATGGAAAGCATCAAAGAACAGATATTTTCTCTTCACTTGCAATATTATTTGGAGTAATAGTTTCAAATATGGGCTATCCGATTTTAGATCCAATTATAGGATTCATCATAGGCATTCTAATTTTAAAAACAGCCGGAGAAATACTGATAGAAAATGTTAATAATATTATGGGAAAAATTCCATCAGAGGATTTGATTAAAAAGATAAAAAAGATTGCGGACAGCACTCCTCATGCCCAAAATGCACATAACATTAGAGTTGATTACTTGGGAGCATATGCTACAGTAATTTTACATGTCGAACTTGATGGAAACATGATTTTAAATGATTCACATCAAATTGCCCATGATGTTGAAAACAGAATCGTTAAAGAAATTCCAGAAATTAAATATGCACTGGTTCATACATGCCCTATAGGTTCAGAATATGAACACAGCCAAGAAATAGATAAATAATAAACAATAAATAAAAGCGCCGGGACGGGGATTTGAACCCCGGAGGTCATATGACCATCGGATTAGCAGTCCGACGCCGTACCAGGCTGGGCCATCCCGACATATAAAAAACAGTATATTACATTATATGTTAAAACTTATTTATAAAGTTAATCATTTATTTAAATGGCATGTGAAGGAGTGGACTAATCTCAAAAATATAAGTGATCTAAAAATCCAACTCCACCCCGGGATTCTACAAGCATTGAATGTTAACAGTAAAGCTGCTCCCTTCCGGGCCTGACCCATTTCCATACTAAAGATGACTAATTTTTACCCTCCAGTAAAAATCTCACCACCACCAATCCTGTAGGACGAGGTTTCTATGTTGTTTTTTTAGGCTCATATTCTCTTGAAAAGCCGCCTTTTGAACTTCGACCGCACCAAAGGGGGTGTGTGCTTACAGAGGACCCCTAACCCTCCGGTCTAGCCACTAATATATATGCCAGTAATATTATATAAATGTTATCAAAAAATTAATTACTGGAAATAAAAATTATTACTGAAAATTAGAAAAACAACAGAAAACAACAGTTTCTAGAAAAAAATAAAATTATAGTAAATCAATAAAAACAGATAAAAATAAAAAATAAAAAAGTTAAAGATTTAAAATTAAAATATTTCCTGAATAATATCACCATCAGAAATAATACCCACTAATTTGCCATCTTCAACAACCGGAAGTTGATTTAATATGCCTGATGAAGAAACACCAGTTTTCATGATGTTGATTGCATCTTCAAGAGTGTCTTCAGGAGAAACTGTGATTACTGATTTAATCATTATCTCTTCAACAGAAGTCCCTAATTCATATTTATCTAAAATTAAATTATGGCCAACATCAGTTGCAGTTATAATCCCTATTAGTTTATCATCTTCAACAACAGGAAGAGAACTAATTTTATGTTTCATTAACTTCTCAAATGCATACACAACATCTATATCTGAAGTTGTTGTAATTACATCTTTAGTCATTATTTCTTTAACCTTTTTATTCATCATTGTCTTCACCTCCAAATTCTTCTAATATATCATTCACCATAATATCAATGGTTTGATTAATATCAACATTGTTAATTATGCGGGAATCATGAATTTTTGCCTGTTCCATCAAAAACTTTTGAGTTTTTCTGATTGTGTCAAAATTTTCCATATATCTTTCAAGAGACCTTTTTACCCATGGCTGCCTACATCTAGAATAGAATCTTTGCTTATGGGACTCTTCATCATCAACAGTTAATGTGAAAATGATAATATTATTATTTTCCATTAAATCTTTCCTTATAAATCCCGGAACTATATGGACCCCTTCAATAATAGTACTGATACCCTCCTTAACTGAACGTTCTATAATAGCCTCAATACCTACATTGACAACATCAACATGACTGATGAATCCTTCAATAACATTATCAATACGAATAGAAGGAGTTCTTATGCTTTCATAAGCATCAAAACTGGATTTATGAATAACAGGACTCAGTTCCTTAGAAACAATTTTACGCATTACCTCACGAATCATATCAGTACTTATCAGATTTTTTAATCTAAGTCTATTTGCAAGTTCAAATGCCATAGATGAAGTACCAACTCCAGAAGCACCACCAATTAAAATAATTAATGGTTTTTTGGAATTTCTAAGTGACCTCCAGTTTTTATATTTTCTTGCAATGACCGGATCAATACGTTTAAGGTGTTGTAAAATAACTTCAGCCAACTCATAACTAGGAATTTCAGATATTTTTCTTTCGATTAACTCATCTTCTATATCACTAGCTATTTTATGAGCTCTATCAAAACCTATATCCGCAATATTAAGTGATCTTGACAAAATTCCTTTAGAAAACGGCTCTTTATACACATCACCATCAACTTCACTTGTAATCCAAATCATGATAACACCTATAAAATATGATAAAATATTTTAAAATAATATTAAATAAAATTTGTTATTTGATTTTGAGGATGTGACACGAAGTCACAATTTTTTCTAATTTTAATTGTTTTATTTTTCTTTAATTTTATATACTATGAAGT
>NZ_SUTM01000021.1 GCF_015062935.1 Methanobrevibacter sp.
GATTTGACTTAAAACTGAGGTATTGGGATGAGGACAATGCGATTTTCTAAAAATCACTTAAGTTTTTGAAAGTGCCTAAAAAAGGTATTATTTAAATAAGATTTATAATATACCTATAAATGAATAAAATAATATTTGGTGAATTTTGTGTATTGGTTTTTAGTAATACTTACTTTTCTTTTGGCCAGCATAAAAACTGAAAAGCCTAAAAAATATCAAAAGGTTTCAGTAATTATTCCGGCATACAACGAAGAGGCAACCGTAGCCAAAGTGGTTGAGGTTATCAAGAAAGTGTCGTTTGTAGATGAAATCGTCGTTGTTAATGACGGGTCAAGCGACAATACTGAAGCTGAAGCTCTAAAAGCAGGAGCGGTTGTAATCAACCATGAAGTCAATAAAGGAAAAGGTGAAGCTTTATATACAGGATATACTCAGATTGACTGTGATATCATAGCTTTCATTGACGCTGATATCTACAATCTGACATCACAAAAAGTTGAAGCCATGATCAGGCCTATCCTTGACGGTAAAACAGACATTACTAAAACCAAATTTGCCCGTGAAAGCGGTCGTGTTACAGAACTTACTGCAAAACCGCTGTTAAACTTTTTCTTCCCTGAAATTTCATTTGAACAGCCTTTAAGCGGTCAGTTTGCAGCACGTAAGGAAATCTTAAAAAGAATTAATTTTGAAAAGGACTACGGTGTAGACGTAGGAATCGTTATTGACGCTGATGTTTTGGGAATTTCCATTATGGAAGTCGACATTGGTGCAATTCAACATGACATGTCTCCATTGGCTGACTTGAATCTGATGGCTAATGAGGTTGTAAGAACAATAATAAATCGTGCCAACAAATACGGTAGGGTAACCATGATTGATGACATCGGTTACTACATCAGGATGGCCATTGTCGGATTATCACTTATAATCCTCGGACTGTTTACAATATTCTTTGTTAAATTCGTCCCTATGTTTATAGCTATACTGATTGGAATTATCGGAATTATAATAGCGGTATTTTACATGGCTAAAGTCATCATCCAGTCCATCGTGATATTCAGGAAGAATTCGAAGGGAAACCTGCTGAAATCCTTCATTAAGATTCATTTCCCTATGATTATTTCAATAATCATACTTCTTCTGATGATTTCAACATTCATCGGTGCGGCCCACTTTGAAAACGGTGTGCTGTCCGTTGAACCAAATTCAAGAAACCTAATTATTTATGCCGACAACAGCCCAAGAGACACTGCCATTTCAGTCAGAGGACCATTTACTATTGATGCTGCGATTGAAAACGAATCATCTGAAATAAGAATGCCTTCGGATGCCATGATGACGCTGGGAATTAAGACAAATGATACAATGGTAATAAACGATGAAATTTACACCATTAATGACACCCGTCCTGGTGAGCAGGACATTATCAGATTGCCAAGTGATGCAAGAAAGGCCTTGGATGTGCAGACCGAATCAGTTATACAGAACAGCCGTCTGAAAGAAATATTTGAAGGTGTTGGTGTTCTTCACAATATCGGAATCGGAAACAACACTACAATAGAAAAACTAACCATTTCCGCAAGGGACAAGGATGCATGCAACTTTGAGGTTTTCCTAGACAACCAGTCAATAGCATCTTCATTTGGAATATTCAGAGACAATTCGACATATGACATTTCAATCAACGATGAGGTTGTAAAGTCAGTTACATACAACAACAAAACCTTTGATGACTGCAATTTCACTTATGGAGACCATGAAATCAGAGTTGAATTTGTTGACAGAAACAACACATCAATAAAACAGTTTGTAAGGTCCGATCAGGGCAATTTCTTAAATCTATACCTTGAATAATACTTTAAAAAAAATAGTTAAAAATCTAAGATGTTAATCTTAGATTATTTTTTGTCATAAGCTTTAACAGCTTCTTCAACATCGTTGTAAAGACCTAAAGCTGCTAGAGCACCAACTTTTCCTTGTTCGCCTGTAACGGCAATCAAAGGAATGTTTAATTCTTCTGCAACACTTTCTGCAGTTTCAACATCCATCATACCTGATTTTGTGGCAATTGAATACTCCCTTAATTTTTCAGGAATCTCCAAACCTTCCAAAATAGCTATCGCTGTTTTATCGGATAATGTATCCCTTTTGAGAATTTCAATAACCCTGTCGATTAAATCCTGCTTTTTGGATTGCTCAACTGCGAATGTTAATGCAATAGAAACACAATTTTGAGTTTTGTGAGGATTATGAGGGTACAGTTGAACAATAATATGGTCAAGGTACTCAAAGCCTTCGCCTGCAAGCTCAACACCTAAGTTATGAGCCATTGTCCATGTAGCACCGGCATCCTTTGTATCTGTATCATCAACACCGATAACAACTTTTTCAAGTTTAGGAGTTACAACAGTTGCCTTTCCGGCTTTAGATCCTCCACCGACTTCAATGAGCTCCACATATTTTACGCCTTCGCCCATTCCTCTGCACATTCCGGCTCCAACACCTGCACCGGCAAGTCCGGCATGAGTTACCTTTACCTCATCGCCGTCTATAACAATTTCATCTATTCCGGCTGCATTGAAACTAGCTTTTAAATCAAGAGGTGCTGAACCTACATGACAGGAGTAAACATGCTTATTTCCATCACGATAAGCTGAATCTATTAACTCTGAATTGTTTCTGTATTGATTTAACAACCAATGAGACCCAGAAATGCATGGATGGTATTCTACGATTTCCACCTTGTCGCCGTCAACCATAGTCAATACCTTTTCATATGGTGCAATCCATGGGTCTTGGAATTTTTCTCTTAATTCGTTTGGTTTTAAAATTTCCATATAATCATCTAAATTTCTTTTAATCTGTCGCACATTTTAATAGCTGCTTCAACTGCACTTTTTGCGTTTTTAACACGTCTGTGAGCATCGAGTCTGGTCATTCCAGGACCTGTAATTCCAAGTGCTACTGGAGTATCATATTCAAGTGCTAAATCTGCGATTTTACGGGAAGCGTGCTGTGCTACAATTTGATCGTGGTCGGTTGCGCCTTCGATTACAGCGCCTAAAGTGATGATAGCGTCATATTCGTCTTTTTGTAATAATTTTTTAATTACAAGAGGCATATCGAATACACCAGGTACAGCTACCACTTTAGTAATTTCACAATCTCTATTTTTAGCTTCCGCTTTAGCCAATTCTAACATCATTTGAGTTATATCATAATTAAATTCTGCAACAACTGCTGCAATTTCATATTTTACCATTTTATCTACCTCGTTTTTTTAATTAAGCTCCACCGCTGAATATAATGAGAAGGAAACCAGCTACCCCACTAACTACCATAATGAATATGATAAAAAGTGCTGCCAATTGCATTCTAGTTAATTTTTTGAAATTCATTCGTTTGTCTCCTATATTTTTTATAAATTATTTTTAACCGCTTCGGCAACTTCCATTGTAGAAGCATTACCACCCAAATCACCGGTTAAAATATTAGCATCAGTTAAAACTTTTAAAATTGCTTTATCGAATTTATCGGCTGCTTCAGACTCTCCAATGTATCTAAGCATCATTATTGATGACAGCATCATTGCTATAGGATTTGCAATTCCCTTACCTGCAATGTCCGGTGCTGAACCGTGGACAGGTTCAAACAATGCAGCATCCTCACCAATATTTGCAGAAGGAATCAGACCCAGTCCTCCAACAAGCCCCGCTCCTTCATCGGATAGAATGTCTCCGAAAAGGTTTGTGGTAACGATGACTTCAAAGCTTTCAGGCTGTGTAATAAGATACATTGCTGTTGCATCCACATAAAAGTCCTCGGTTGCAATATCCGGATAATCATCTGCAACTTCATAGAAAATTTCCTTAAACAGACCGTCACTTTTCTTCAATACATTAGCTTTATGAACAGCTGTAACTTTAGATTTATTATTTTCAACTGCATAATTGAATGCATAGTCAATAATACGCTTTTCAGCTTCTCTTGTAATGATACGTCTTGCAACTGCACCTTCATCAGTGAATTCCTCTTCATCCGCTATATACATGCCTTCTGTATTTTCACGGACAATCATAAAATCAATGTCATCTGAAAGTGAATTGGTATTCGGATATGCTTTTACAGGCCTTAAATTAGCAAACATTTTCATTTCCTGACGTATCTTAACAATAACGTCAGCTGCAGTTTCGCCTGCCGCACCGAATAAACATGCATCTGCATTACGTATAATCTCTAAGGTTTGCGCTGGAAGTGCAGTGCCTGTTTTTTCTAGGCATTCGTCGCCAGCTTCACCATAAACATAATCAAAATCAATACCTAAACTATCAAGAACAAAAAGTGTAGCTTCCATTACTTCCCTGCCTATTCCGTCACCGGGAACAATAGCTATCTGATATCTATCTTTTGTTTTTGAGGTACTCAATCAAACCACCTTGCTGTAAAATTTCTAACATGAACGGAGGTAATTTTTTAAATGTTACTGATTCTCCATTTTTATTGGTAATTATACCCTTTTCCATGTCAACTTCTATTTCTTCTTGATTTTCAACTAATTCTGTAATTCCTGGAGCTTC
This sequence comes from Methanobrevibacter sp., assembly GCF_015062935.1. Classification (NCBI taxonomy): domain Archaea; kingdom Methanobacteriati; phylum Methanobacteriota; class Methanobacteria; order Methanobacteriales; family Methanobacteriaceae; genus Methanobrevibacter; species Methanobrevibacter sp. Next base: position 4,581 of record NZ_SUTM01000021.1, read on the forward strand.
AAGAAGTGGAACACCTACATTTGTAGCATTTCGGTAAAATATTCTTGCAAAGGACTCGGCAATGACGGCGGAAACTCCAACACCTTTAAGTGCAATAGGTGCATGTTCACGTGATGATCCGCAGCCGAAATTTCTTCCTGCGACTATGAAATCGCCTTTTTTGCATTTACTGTTAAAGTCTGCGTCCAGTCCTTCCATGCAGTGCTGGGCCAGTCTTTCTTCATCTGTATAGATTAAATATCTTCCCGGAACAATGATGTCCGTATCAATATCATCGCCAAATTTCCATGCTGTTCCTTTCACAATATCACTCCGGTGCCACTATTCTTCCTTCAATAGCTGAAGCCGCAGCTACAGCCGCTGAAGCCAAATACACTTTTCCGTCCGGTGAACCTTGCCTGCCTTTAAAGTTTCTGTTTGAAGTGGAAAGGCTTACTTCTCCAGGACCAATAATTCCGGTGTGTCCTCCAAGACATGGACCGCAGCACGGAGCGGATACGAGCGCTCCTGCATCAACGAATATTTTAAGCAAACCTTCATCAAGAGCCTTTGAGTAAACTTCTTTTGATGCCGGAATAACCAGCATTCTTGTGCCTTTAGCTACCTTTTTACCTTTAAGGATTTTTGCGGCCTGCCTTAAGTCTTCCAATCTTCCGTTGGTGCATGAACCTAAAAATACCTGATCCAGTTCCTGGTCAACTTCACTTACCGGACGTACATTATCAACGTTATGAGGACAAGCGACCTGAGGTTCCAAGTCACTGACATCAATATCAATTATATTAAGAGACGGGGAATCCAAGTCGGTTTTATATACTTTATATGATTTTTTTGAGCGGTTTTCTACATAGTCTATTGTCTTTTTGTCAGGTTCAACCAAACCTGTTTTTCCGCCCATTTCAATGGCCATGTTGCATAATACCATCCTGTCGGATACGCTCATGGCACTTACGGTTTCACCGGCAAACTCACAGGCCTTGTATGTTGAACCGTCAACGCTGACCTGACCGATAATGTGTAAAATTACATCCTTTGCATAAACATTTTCCCCTAGTTTTCCGGTGATTTCAAACCTGTTGGTTTCAGGGACCTTAAACCATAAATTGCCTTCAGAAAAGACCATTGCCATGTCAGTTGAACCGATACCGGTAGCAAATGCTCCTAAAGCACCATGGGTACAGGTATGTGAATCTGCTCCAACAATTACCTCACCAGGTACAACATGACCCAGTTCAGGAAGTATCTGATGACAAACTCCCGCATTAACATCATAAAAATGTTCAATGCCCTGTTTTTTAACAAACTCTCTCATTAAAATATGATTGTTGGCTGAATCAATTGAATCTGCCGGAACCTGATGGTCGAAGGGAATGACTATTTTTGATGGGTCCCAAACTTTTTCAGTCCCAATTTTTTCAAAAGATTCTACTGAAAGAGGTCCTGTTAAATCATGTGTCATTGCTACGTCAATATTTGCTATAACTATATCTCCGGCTTCAACTTCATCCTTGCCGGATGCTCTGGCTAATATTTTTTCTGACATTGTTGGCATATTTTTAACCTCTTAATAATGATAATTATATGTATTTTATAAAATATATAAGTTGTTTTATTTTAGAAAAAAATCAATTTTTTAAAAATTTTAAATTTATATATAATGTATGCCAAAATAATATCATGAGCTCATTTTTGAATAAACTAAGAAAAAAGGAAGAACCTATTATAGAAGAACAAGGCCCTGTTTGGGATGATAGGATTTTCTGGGTTTCAACATTACAAAAAATGACTTTTCCAGTTTTGAATAATCTATCAAAAGGATCATTAAGGAAAAACATGCCTTATGAATCCCCTAGTCTTGAAGGTCAAAAATTTTCATACCTTGAGGCTTTTGCACGAGTATTCAACGGAATTGCACCATGGTTAGAGTTAGGACCGGATAGCTCAGAGGAAGGAATTGTTCGTGAAAAATACATTCAGATGACAAAGAAAGCTATCTCAAATGCAGTTAATCCCAACAATAACGATTACATTTTTGTAGTTGAACCGAAACAGTCTTTAGTTGATGTCGCTCTATTTGCTCAGGGATTACTCAGGGCTAAAAATCAGATTTGGCTCAATTTACAAATGGATGATCAGGCAAGGATTATCCGTGAGCTTAAAAATACAAGAGTAATCGCACCTTATGAAAATCACTGGTTATTATTTACATCCATGATTGAAGCTGCTCTTTTGGAATTTACAGGAGAATGTGACAAAGAGCGTTTAAGTTATGGTGTTCGAAAATTCAGAGATGAATTATATATGGGAGACGGAATCTATTCAGATGGAGAAAGCTTTACATCCGGTTACTTCAACAGTATGGTAATTCATCCGATGCTTAATGATATTTTAAAAGTAATGAGAAAATACGGAATAAACGACGGTGAGTTTTTGGATGTGCAGCTGATGAGATCATCAAGATTAGCATCACAGCTGGAAAGAACAATATCACCTGAAGGAACCTATCCGCTTATAGGAAGCTGTATGGGATACCGCTGCGGAATTTTCCATTTACTTTCACAGGCCGCACTATTGAAAATACTGCCAAGAAACATCAATCCAGCACAGGTCAGGTCTGCACTGACAGCAGTTCTGAAAAAGCAGTTCGGTGAAAATCAAAACTTCTCAAGCAGTGGATGGTTGATTCTTGGATTGAACGGTTCACAAACCGACATTGCGGAAAATGATATCAACACAGGCAGTCTTTACTTCTGCTGCACAATATTTGTAGCATTAGGATTGGATGCCAATGACGCATTCTGGACTGCTCCGTTTGCAGAATGGACCAGCATACAGGCATGGAACGGACATCCACTACAAAAAGATCAATCAATTGATTTTTAAATTCTTTTTTTATTTTTTATTATAATCTTATTTTTTAAAAAAAGCATTTTAATAAAAGTAGGGTTAAAAATAAACCCTAACAATTATTAATTTGGAAACCAAATTGAATTTCCATACACAACTATTATTAAATTTATTTTTTTAATATAAATAATTTGATATTAAATTAAAAAGTAATACTTTATATATTATAAGTAATAATTATGTAGTACTGGAACTGATAAAAATTCACTAAAATTAGGAGCTTCCAAATTGATAAAATACACAACTAAATTTTATCCTCCTAAAGGAGGTGGATTGATGGTAGAAATGCTTTTTGACTGCATTATTTTTTTAGTGGTCACATATATTCCATGCTACTATAAGCATAAGATATAAAGGCATTTCTGATTAATCTTTCAAAATGAATCAAAGCCAGCTTATAGTTTTCAAAGTGATGGCTTAGTTTTACAAAAAAATAAGTTTAGCTGGAATTTTAATGTGTTGCATTCTTTGTGCAATTGAAAACATTAATCTAGGCAAAAACCATTGCCTAACCATCACCTAAATATTTCCGAGATAGACATTTTCAATTCCCTTTTCCAGCGCAATATCACGGGCCTTAAAAAGAATCTCAGGCCTTGTTGGTGAAATGTCATTCATCTTATAGTATGGAAAAGCCCTTGAAAAATGAAGTGGAACTTCCGGACCCAATTCATCAACAACAAAATCACATAACTCATTAATTTCATCAACTGAATCGTTATAATCATTAATGATTAAATTTGTAATTTCAAGATGCTTGCCTTCAAGATAAATTCTTCTTAAATTATCCAAAACAACATCCAAATCAGCGCCGCATACCTTTTTGTAGAAATCAGAAGACATGGATTTCAAGTCTATATTGAATGCATCGACAAATGTCAGGACCTCTTCAAGAGACCTGTCGGAAAAATACCCGTTGCTTACATAGATTACTTTCAGATTTTCACGCTTTGCCAGAAGGGAAGTTTTTTTGTTGAATGGCAAGTGTATCGTAGGTTCATTATAGGTCCAAGCAATTGACTTACAATTATATTTGAGTGCATTTTCCACAATCGCTTCTGGCGTTATCTTAATAGCTCTTGAATTTTTATCATATTCATGAGATATCATATAGTTCTGGCAGTGCAAACATGTCATGTTACATCCAAAACCACCAATTGAATATGTAAATGTTCCCGGTAAAAACTTATTTAAAGGCTTTTTTTCAATAGGATCAGGACTTAAAGATGAAACAATACCATATGATTCATCAAACAGCTCGCCGTTAATGTTTTTATGCTGTCTGCATACTCCAACCTTACCGTCGGCAATCTTGCAGTAGTTTGCACAGATTTCACATCTGATTTTCTGTGTCTTGGAACTTTTTTTGTATAAATCTCTACTCACTAACATAGTGTTCATAACCTTTATTTTTAATTTCCTCAACAAAGCCGTTTTCAAGTGTCAGCTCAACAGAATCTGAATCTGTAACTTCACCAATTACCATACAGTCAATAGGCAGTTTCTCCAAATTCTCTTTTGATATTGTAAACAGTAATTCAAAATCTTCCCCAACATGTAAAACCAAATCCAGATAATCCAAATCGTGCTCACCTGCAATCTGCTTATATTCATCAGAGATTCCCAAAAGCTCTTCATGAATCATGAATCCGTAGCCGTCCTTTTTAATCTCATATAATTCACTTGCAAGTCCATCAGTAATGTCTGTTGCAGAACTTGCATAATCCTTTAAAATTAAACCTTCCTTAACCCTTGCCTCAGGTTTTAGTGCTTTTTTTGTATAACTATTGTCAAAAGTTTCCAGTTCAAAGCCTAATGCTGCAAGACCAATTTCTCCTGTAACTGCAATCAAATCGCATTTATTGTAAGTATTCTTCATTAATGGCTTGTCACATAAGCCCAAAGCTGTTCCGGTGATTATAATCTCTGATGCCTCGTTGGTATCGCCGCCGATTAAAGGTATATGATAATACTCACAGGCATTTAAAACACCACTGATAATTTCCTTAAATGAATCCAGCTTTAAATCTTTAGGAAGGGCAATAGCTAACAGAAATCCTAAAGGTTCAGCCCCCATTGCCGCAAGATCACTAACATTAACCGTTACGGCTTTGAATCCCATTTCAAAATAAGACATTTTTTCGGGAAAGTGCCTTGACTGAATAAGCATGTCACAGGTTGAAATTAAATTGGTGGAATCAAATTCAGTGATAGCCGTGTCGTCGGGAGTTATTTCTCGAGAATTGGCAATAATATATCTAACCAATTCCTTTTCGCCAATATCAGAGACTTTCAAGGTCATGAATATTAATATGAATTTTAAAATAAATATATTTTAAGAAAAAAAGTTAAAAAATAAGTTTCAGACTATAAAGCATCTGAAACTCTGTCTTTAATTATCTCGTATAAACGTGTGTCAACACCTAATGGGTCGGTCAATACGATTTCACCGTCAAATTCGAATGTTTCATCATCGTGGTCATGATGGTGGTGATGATGATGTCCGTGATCGTGTCCGTGGTCATGCCCATGGTCGTGTCCGTGATGGTGATGATGTCCGTGTCCACCAATTGATTCAGGGTCAAAATCACTTTCAATACCTAATAATCCTGGTATGTCCCTTTTGGTATGTAAACCGTGTGCTACAAATACAGGCACAACAATAATTTTATCCAAATCATTTTCTGAAGTCAGTTTGTTAATTGTTTCAGGAATACCTGGTTTTCTGATTTCCATAAATCCGTATTCTACAGGCATATCTGGAAATTCTTCTACATACATTTCTTTATAAGCTTTAATAACTTCCTCACCATCGTCCAATCTGGAACCGTGGCTTAAAAGTAAAATTCCTGTTTTTTTATCAGCCATAATTATCTTCCATTAAGTAAATTATTATTAAGTTTTAAGTTAAATTCATTTAAGTTATCTTGATTAAAAAATTTATCAAAAAAATATACGAAGCTATTCGGCCTCGTTTATCATCTTAATTAAAATATCAATTAGTATATCATCTGCCTTGATTGGCTCAGGATATAGGATTTCTCCGTCAAAGTCAACAGGAGTCAAATCATGAGTATGGTCATGACCATGTTCGTGACTGTGAGAGTGATCATGTGAATGTTCATGCTCTTCCAAAAATCCCAGGATGTGTGGAATGTCATGGGTTGTGTGCATTCCCGGAGCAATGAATACCGGAACGACGACCAGTCTTTCCAAATCGTTTTCATCAACTAATTTGTTGATTGATTCAGGGATGTTAGGTCCGCACAATTCCATAAATCCGAAACTGGATGGCAGCTCACAGGTTTTTTCAAACTTGTTGTATAATGCTGTTGCAAACTCCTTGTTGTAGTTTAATCTGGAACCATGGGTTACAAGTAAAATTCCGGTTTTTGCATCGTCTTCCAATTTGGACTCTGACAATGCCTCATTTATTCTTTTATCAATTATGTCTAAAAGTTCATCCCTTGGACCGATTGAACTTAACAGCTTAATTTCACCATCAAAGTCAACATCGTCGGCAATTGACAGGTAATGTTCCGGCGGATAATTTCCATCAGGACATCTTGGGTCGACTTCAAGAGGTTCTAAACCCAGCAATTGCGGAATGTCAATGTTGGTGTGAATTCCAGGAGCCAAAAATACGGGAAGGGCAATGATTTTATTCAAATCTTTGACTTCATCCTTTAAAATTTCGACTGCTCCTGCAATGGTCGGCTCGGATACTTTCATGTAACCAATTTCAGCTGCAATTCCTGATTTTTTGATAAATTTTTCCTTGATTTCTGTGAAAACTTCTTCAGCATAAGGCAGAGTACTACCGTGGCTTACTAATATTACAGCAGAATTATTTGATAACTTTGAATTTGTATCCATAGGAGATTACTCCGTCTTTTCCATCCTCTCTGATTTTTCTAAATACCATCTCTACATCGTCACCGATTTCAAGACTGTCAACATCACAATCAACAAGTTGAGTTGTTAATTTTGCACCTTCTTCAAGTTCAATTACAGCTACAGCATAAGGAGCTGATTTTTTAAAGTCATCCGGTGCTGATCTGATTACTGAATAAGTATATATTTTTCCTTTTCCTGAAAATTGGAAAGGTTCAAGATCTCCTTTTCTTCTACAATTAGGACAAACTACACGAGATGGGAAGAAAACTTCACCACAGGTGTTACATTTAGAACCTATAAGATTGTATCTTTGTTGTATATGACGCCATGTTCTTACAGTATCTGACATGTAAATCCTCCATATATTTTCAATAAGTATAATTTATCCTAAATAATATAAATAAGTATTTTTTTTATTACTCTTTTCAATAAATATGAACTAAATGTATTACACTTTTGTGCAAAATCATGAAGTCGCACTTTAAAAATAAATTTATAAATTCAAGCCATATTTTTAATAATGAAAATCGATTCAAAAGGAAATTTAATATTAGGTACAACCGTTATTTTAATAACAACATTGTTATTGCTTGCAATTTTTGTTTTTACGACCTTAAATTATATGGAAAATCATAATATTGAATCTAAAGAGGATGACAATTTCAAATTTATTGTTGATGACTACTCGAACAACATTGAAGTTCTGGGAAGGGATTCACTGGCTGACGCTTGTGACAAGGTTTACCATACATTCAAGCTCTTTGACAGTGAAGACCAAATTAAAAAATATTTAAACAAGAAACTGGAAGCCAAAAATGAAGAATTCAGCAGAAAATACGACATAGAAATAAACTCTGACGTTATGTCTGTGGAAAGTTCGGACACTCCCTGGAAGGTGCTTTTTAAGGTAAAACTGAACATTAAAAAGAACAACAATCGATATTTTAAAATTGTAGAAAAGCCCGTTTCAATAGAAGGCCTTAGAGACCCCCTGCCTCCTGCAATACTGACAGTTGCCTCAGGAATATACGTCCAGGGAGACAAAATACATTATAAAAACGCTCTTTCCAGATACTTAAAGCTTAGAAATCTTGATTCACCGTTTTCATACATGTTTGCAACTTCACCCCTGACAATTAAGAAATGTCCATATGACCCTTATATACATCATGGAGATCCGGGAGTGTTGAAGGACTGTCTTGATAAAGGATATTTTCATGAAAGCGCTGACGGAAGCTGTTATCTGTGCAGACTTGAAGGAAAGGGAAAATGTCCCCATTATGGAATGGAAGTCTTTATCCAAACCCATACACCTTTAATTAACGATTCAATTTCATGTTCAGACCATGTTGTGTATCATGACCACTACACCGGCCAGAAAATAGATAAAACTAACATCAACAGTCTGATTCTGGACAGCTCACACAGGAAAAAATACGGATTAAGCGGTGAAGATGATGGATAACCGGGGCCATATTGCAGTTGAAATAGCCATCGTTCTGGTTGTAATATTAATGATAAGTGGAATAGTCCTGAATATGTCTGAAAAGATGACAAACAAAGCCATCAAGGCGTCTGAAATAGAAAACACGCAGCTGATGATCTCTGAAGTGATTGACAACCTAATCAACAATCCCGGAGTTCCTGACAAATGGAATGAATATAAAAAGGGAACTCCCGGACTTGCCGTCATTAATGAAAACGAGGAAATTATACCCAACAGTGTCTCATATGACAAGTTTACATTTCTTGGGAAAAACTACAAAAAATTCGTTACGGAGAAAATATTTGACTCAAAAATAAAATCATCAATGGAACTGATTCCACAGGAGAGTAGTATTTCAAGTGTAAAAATTGGAGACACTCATGAAAGTGGAAACATCTATTCCCAGAACAGACTTGTAAAATGTGATTTTTTTAAAAAATTCGTCCTGAAAGACTTTAAAAATGAAGGCAAATGCAATCATGGACATAAACAGTCATCACACAGCTGCAATTATTTTAAAATCTTTAAAGGCAATTTAAAACATTCAAATTACTATCTGATAATAGACAAGGATGAAAAAACCAACTTACAGTATATGGTCGATACAACAAGAGTTGTAAAATCACGCTTTTGGGAATCTCCGCACTCAGATATCATTTATCTAAACGATAAAATAAATTTCTATGAGGATACCAGTGCAATCGTATTCATACACTTTAACAAAGCCCATGCAAAGGCCGTTCTGGTATCAGTGCCGAAAACTTTCAAAATAAACGATTTAAACTATGACCATTTCAGAACAAACGATTGTGAATTGATTCTAAAAGCCTGGTATTAGATGAAAATAGATAAAATCAGTAGTGAAACGGATATTAATATCAGACTTGAAATGGAATCTGTTACACTGGTTGAAATAGGAATTACAATGTTATCAGGGTCGAGATTATTATTATAGGAAACTGTTGAAATGTAATAAACCACAAATACCATAATAGTGACCAAAATAAGCCCTGATAATGTACTTATTAAAAGGATTTTATCAAAGCCGACGCCTATTGTTCCAAGACCTAATGAGGATGTTTCGGCCAGAAGACCAATGACAGGGAAAATAATGATAGCCAAAATGTAGGATATTATGAAGTTATGAACAGCTTCGCCCTGAGGTCTTCTGAAAGGTTCGACTAAACCGGAGTGAAGACCTGATGACAGTCTTGCGCCCAAAATACTTATTAAACTGCCGCTTTCTCCTGAAAATAGAGGAATTAAAGTAAGCAAACTAGGATTGGTAAGCAGTGTTTCTACTGAACTGTTCAAAATACCACCTGCAGAACCTCCTAAAAAGGAGCATAAAAGCAGGATTGGTGTAGACTGCTTTAAAATAGTTTTTGTTTCATCGGATAGCTTATAGCAATAAGCAAAAGCAACCAAAACGGCAACTACTATAACAACTAAAGCAACATCCTTAACAATGAAATTATAATTTAAGGCTTTAAGAATATAGGTTGAAGCTATAATTGCAGGTAAAGTAAATAAATCTCCGAATGCCGCTATGATAGGACTTGTAATGTTATCCGGATCCCACCCATGTTCAAAACTTTTGAATGAAACGAACATTGTAATCGGAAGCATTATCAGATTTGATATCAAGCCCGCAAGTGTACAAATCAAAATGAAATCAATCAGATTCATTGAAGGGGAATGCAGCAAAATACAGAATATCTTACCGACAATTCCTAAAAATATTGATAAAACTAGAGTCAGGACAAATGATGAATAAATGTTATAATTCAATTGTTCGGAAAATTCAAATTCGGGAGATATTAAACCAATGTGCAGGTTAGTTGATAATCTTGAAGCAAAAGAGCCGAAAATATTTCCTCTCATGCCTATGGCCCCAGGAACAATTACCAATAATCCCGGGAAAGTTTCAAGGAAAAAGGTCATGCGGCCTAAGATTATTCCTGCACACAAATCTCCTATAGCACAGATTAAAAGAGCAATTAAACCTTCTTTAATAATGGATTTGTGTTCTTCGTAAAAATCAGTGAACGCTGATGTAGATAGTGAACTGCGAATCTTCTTCTGTTGGTCTTTCACAAATATCACTACCCCTAATCATGTTATCACTCTTTAATCTTCATCATCTAATTCTTCTGGAATATCTTCTAGAGAACAGGCTCCTGCAGCAAGTTTTTCCAGTAAATCCGCACCTGCTTCGGTACCTTTCAATATTAATGTATCATTTGGTAAAATTGTTGTATGTTTATCAGGTCCGTAAATCCAGGATGTTCCTCTTCTAATAGCTATAACTCTCATACCTGTACGATTTACCAGAAGCAAATCACCTAAACTGTTATTTGCAATGTCTGATTTTTCATCAACAACGACTCTAACAATGCTTTTGTCAGATTCTTCCATTACCATCTTAAAAACAGGATGTGGTTTAAAACCAGTAATCACTAAATCAGCTAAATCTTTAGCTGCATTTGCAATACTTTCAGCAGCTTCAGCAATTTCTAAAAGCGCTGTTAATTTTTCTGCATCTTCATAAGATCTGGCAGCAACCAATGATTCTTTTTTGATTTCGTAATTCATTGCATTGACTTCATTTTCCAAGGTAATTACTTCCTCTGCTGCTGCTTTACTGTTGAATAAAATCGCCGAATAAGCTAAATCAACCATTAGCTCCGACAAGTTTTTCATTTCAATTAATAAATTTTTGATTGACAATTAAAATCACCTAAAGATCATTTGGATTACTTTTCAATAAGCATGCTCTTCTAAGCTTTAATAAAGTTTTTTTCTTGGTTTTTAAATCTTCAACATCTTCTAAAATATTTTCCAAAGGCTCTCTTAAACATTCAACTGTATCCTTATCGTGCAACCAGTCACAGTCCTTACAGTTCCAAACATTTTTGCCTTTAATCCATTCTCCGCCTGTTGAAGAATCTCCACAAGGATAAAACGGACAATAACAGAAATCACAGTATTGTCCCTCATAATGGCAAGGATAATAGTCACACTCCCTGTTAGGTCCGTGTGCAATTTCACCATTCAAGAATTTTTCATAATGATTTTGTGATAAAGGATGTATTTTAGACCTTATTACATAACCTCTAGGTGTAATAAGTTTTTCTTCTTGAACGTAAGTTAAATCATTGCCTACAATCAGTGTGCAGGACATATTGACAATGTCTTCAGTTAAATCTTTTACCTTAACTATTGTTTCCTTAGCAGGTTCGTATGTACTGTCAACAATACCGATTAAAGCATCTTCCCCTTTAATTTCAGTTACACATTCCTTAAACCTTTTGAAAGGTTCACGGCGTGTTTTGCTTAAAGGATTATATATGGCTACAATTAAATTGGCTTCAAGTGCATATCTTAACTTTTTCTCGATTTCAGATAAAGGAGTTAAAATATTGCTTAAACTAATTGCAGCAAAATCATGAAGAGGTGCTCCAAGTTTACTTGAAGCGTAATTGAGTGCTGAAACTCCTGGATAAACCTTAACTTCAACGCCTTCATACTTACTTACAATCTGGTACAGTACGTTTGCCATTCCAAAAACACCAGGGTCTCCGGAACTGATTAATGATACTGTCTGGCCGTCTAAACTTTTTTCAATAGCCATTTCAGCTCTAGCTATCTCATCGCCCATTCCTTTTTTAATAATCTCTTTTCCGACTATTAAATCTTCTATTTGATTGATGTACTTTTTATATCCAATAATTACATCAGACTCTTCAATAGCTTTAATAGCTCCCAAAGTCATATTTTCTCTATTCTGACCAATACCTATAACATTAATCATAAAATCACTAATAAAGTTTCAATACTGAATTAATTGTAACGGAGTTCTTATCAACAAGCAATCCTGTTCCCTTATAAGAAGCAACACCATTTGCTATAATCTTGTAGGAAGGATCCTGGCTGATTACAATCTGTCCGGATGTGGAATTCGGTGAAGCGTAACCTAAAGCTTCAATAGTTACATTGAATTCGGAATTGTCTGGGTCTTCATAGGTGGTAACGTTGATTGATTCATAATTGACTCCATCCACCTTCGACATCTCCTCCAGCTGCAGGGCAACGTCCTTTTTATTAGCAATTGAAACTGGAGTAGGGTCTTTAACTAAAACCTGATTGACAGTTTCCGGACTGAAAAAACCTGTAATTTTTGATATTTGCATGTCTATTAATCCCTGAATATTAGGTGCTTCGGAAGTAACAATGGTGTATGAACCAAAGAGCCCTAACTCAAAGAATACAAGGAATAATACAACAATTAAAATAATTCTAACTATTTTATTCGCCATTTTATCACAATCATTACTTAATTATAATAATTATACTATAATAATTTAAATTTTATTTTTAATATAAATAAATATAACTATATAATGAAAGTAATTTTGATTTAATTTTATATTTTAGCAAAATGAAAAAATATTAGCAAATAAAATTCTCAAAGTTTATTAACATAGAAAATAAAAAATTAGATTAATATGTCAACTAATAAAATTCTATTAAAATTTGCAAAAAAAGGAATTAACCTATCACCTGAAGCTTATAATACTGTTATTAATGCTGAAAATCCTCTAGATTTTGCATCTTCATTAATAGTTAAGCTAAAAAGTGATAAGTTTTCATCAAAGGATTTAGTATCTGTAAGCGGTGAAACTATAAATGAACTTTTAGGAAATAATACAAAAACTGACAATACAAATCAGAAAACATTGACTAACGAAAATTCAGTTGATAAATCTCCAGAAGTTAAACCGGAGATTAAAAAACCTATAAAACAAACACCACAAATAGAAAAACCAAAAAAAGAAATTAAAAAGCCAGTAGAAACCAAACCGGCAATTGAAAAACCAAAAGAAGAAACAAAAGCTGTCAAACCAACATCTATTGATAATCTTAAAAAAGACAGTGACAAACCTGAAAAATATGTGAATAAAGCAATTGTTGAGGCTACAGAGACTGTTAAAGATGAAAAGATTAAATTCAAAAGAAACGAGCAAAAAATCAATGCCACATATGACTTTAAAATCATCCAGGATATGAGTAAAAAGTCATATACCAGCGGAGAGCTTGAAAATTTAATCGCTTACTTTAAAAACAGATATGAAAAGCTTGAAAAAATATTATCAAAAAGGCCTGAACTTAGAAATTACACAAAAATTGCTGACATTGATGATTCACAGGACAGCTTGAGCCTTATACTGATGGTTCGTGAAATAAGATCAAGTAAAAACGGTCATAAAATTGTCGAGTTTGAAGATGATACTGGTAATATATCAATATTATTTTCACAAAACAATGAAGAGTTGTTTGCAGAAGCCGAAAAGCTTGTAAGAGATGAAGTAATAGGTGTCATTGCAAATAAAAGTGACGACAGGCATTTTGCATTCGGTCAGCAAATCATAAATCCAGGTGTGTTAAGGGTTCCTGATAAGGAAATGGACTTTGGTATTGTATTTTTATCCGATGTTCACATTGGAAGTTTAACTTTCCAGGAAGATGCATTCTTAAGATTCATTGACTGGATTAACTGTGATTTTGGAACTGAAGAGCAAAGAAGAGTTGCTGAGGATGTTAAATATCTAATTATCGGTGGAGATATCGTTGACGGTATTGGAGTATATCCAAACCAGGAACAGGAACTTGCAATTAAGGACATTACACAGCAATATAACGAAGCCGCCAAATTTTTAGGAAACATCAGAAGCGACATCAAGATTATCATTGCTCCTGGAAACCACGATGCATCAAGGGTTGCTGAACCGCAGCCGGCAGTTCCTGAAAAATACGCAAAAGCATTATATGAACTGGACAATGTTGAATTCATTTCAAATCCTGGTGTAGTATCCCTAGACGGCATCAACGTTTTAATTTACCATGGACGTAGTTTTGACGACCTGGTAATGGCAGTTAAGCAATTCACTTATGAGAAAAATGATTTATTGATGGAAGAGCTTCTCAAGAAAAGACATTTAGCTCCAATTTATGGTGAAAGAACACCTCTTGCATCAGAACTTGAAGATTATCTTGTAATTGAAGAAGTACCGGACATTTTCCATACAGGACATGTTCACGTTAACTCTTACAGAAGATTCAATGGTATTCATTTAATCAATTCAGGTACTTTCCAGACACAGACAAGCTTCCAGAAAATTCACAATATTGAACCTACACCAGCAGAAGTACCTGTTATTCATAAAGGAAAATATAAACATTTCAAATTCTTATAGAGGCATTTTATGAAAAAACATATTCAAGAAATTATTGATACAGGAAATAACATTTATCAAAAGAATTTAATATCCGGAAAATCCGGAAACATAAGCAAAAGAATAAAAGGATCATACGGAGACATTATTGCAATAACTCCAACATTAAAATCATTATCCGGATTAAATCAAGAGGATATTGTTCTAGTTGATTTGGATGGAAATACATTAACAAGTGGAAAACCATCATCTGAAGTGAACATGCATTTGGAAATCTATAAAAAAAGAGATGATGTCAATGCAATAGTTCACACACATTCACCATATGCAACAGGCTTTGCTTTTTCAAACAAAAGCATAAAAAGGCTTGAAGGCTTTGGAGAAATAAAAAAACCATATTTACCATCAATAGAATATGAAAAACCTGGTAGCAGTGAACTGGCCAAAAACGCTAGTGAAGGCATTGGAGACAGTGATGTTCTGGTGTTAAAAAATCATGGTGTTATCTGTGTTAGTGAAAACTTAAAAGAAGCACAATCTCTTGCGGTATTTGTTGAAGAGTCCGCAAAAACTCAATTTGTTACATTAATGTTAAATTCAGTTGAAGATAATGATTAATCTTCATCTGAAATTAAATCACTTTTATTTCTACTAGCCATTCCTTCTTCAATCATTTTAATGATTAAACCTGATAATGAAGTATCTTCATCGATAGCTATTTTTTTTAATTCTTTTTTCAAATCCTTAGGTAAGTTAATTGTTGTTTTGCTTATTTCTGACATGTATAATAATTCAATTTAATTTAATATAAATTTTTCTACATTTAATTGTCCTTGAATTTACCAAAAAATATTTAAAGTTATAATTAACATACATATATTTTAATATACTTATTCTTATTACATAATTTTGGAGGGAGTGTTTATGAGTAATAGTCAAATTGATGAAGTATGTGAAATACTTGAGTATATTGCAGATAACAATACTGTTCCTCGTAATATTAGAGAAGCTGCTAGTGACTCTAGTGAATTATTAAAAGACGAAGAACAAGATCAATCTGTTAAAATAAGTACTGTATTAGGAAAATTAGATGAAATCAGTAACGATCCTAACATTCCAGTACATGCAAGAACTTTAATTTGGGAAGTTCTATCTAAATTAGAATCTATCTAATTTTACTTTTTTTCTTTTTAATTATTTTGAAACGGCAACAGATATTGTAACGCCGTCATATGATGTTTTTTTATACACTAATTTTGAATCAAAACCTGCTGTAATCAATGCTGAAGGTTCACATACACCATAAATTCCAAACTTGGATTTTACAAATTCTGATTTTTGAATATCATTTGATGTGAATAACTTTAACTTATCCAATTCCACAAAATTAACAGGTATATCTAACTTTTCAGATAATTCCAATATGCCTTCTTCATCTTTTTTTATTTCTACAGAAGATAACATGTTTATACGTGATATATCAATGTTTAAATCTTCAATTGATTTTTTCATTCCTTCAAATATTTTTCTGCATTCCTTTCCACGCCTACAGCCGATTCCCACTACAACTTTTTTCTCTTTCAGCACAATATTGTGTTCATTTACACAGACATGTATTTCATCTGTATTTATTTCACTTAAACATTCAATTGAAACATCCATTTCAAGTGTATTTTCTGAGAGATAATTTCTTAGATAATTATAATTTCCATCAGGATTTAAAAGAAAAGTGATTTTTTTACCTTCCAAAATGGCCTTATTGAAATATAATATTTCTTTAGTATTGTCAATTGACAAATAAAGGTCTTTTGCCAAAACATCAATTCCCAATTTCTTATTTACATCAGTTGATGTTGTAATGACCGGAACTGCATCAATTAAATCTGCAACCTTGTTTGTTAATGCATTTGCACCTCCTAAATGTCCTGATAATGTGGATATTACAAAATTTCCATTATCATCAACATTCAATATTGCAGGATCAGTTACCTTAGATTCTAAAAATGGTGCAATTGACCTGATTAAAATTCCAGAGGCCATTATGGCGATTACAGCATCATATTCAAAAAATGCAATTTTCAAATACTTTTTAACATTCTTATGATACAAGTCACACTTGATTATAGTAGAGTCATTATCTAACTTTTCCTTTAATTTCAATGCCAATTCATGACCCTTATTTGAAACTGAAATAATAGCTACCTTCATAATATCACATAAATCAATGTTAATAAAATCAATATTGTTAAAGTAAATAAGATTATTGTTAGTTTTGACAAATTGACCGCTTTGGTAATGTCATCCTTTTCAATATCCTTGTTTGGATCTCCGAGAATATAAGTGTCTTTCTTAATCAACTGTATGTTCAAAGCTCCTGCTGTTGTTGCCATTGTAAAGCCTGAATTTGGTGACGGACATTTTCTTGCATCCCTTTTCATTATATAAAAACTGTTCTTACCGTCCAGCTTAAGCAAATATGCTGAAACAACAACAAATACGCCTGAAATACGTGCTGGAATATAGTTGAGTATATCATCGATTTTTGCCGGGAAAAAACCAATGTCCTTTAGCTCTTCAGTTTCATAGCCCACCATTGCATCAAGTGTATTGAACATTCTGTAAATCATTGGAACCAATAGCAGATAGAACAGCTGATTTTCAACAGGACAAATAAAAATTACAGCTGCAAAAACAGTGTAGTAAAACACAGGAGCAACATATGAATCAGTTATGTTTTCTGTCAGACTTTCAATAACAGCTGAGACAATGAATCCTTCTGTCAACTCACCTGTGTTTCTGCTGACAAGATATGAAACTGACTTTCTTGCCTTGTCAATGCTAACGTCCAGGTCCTTTTTAACATCAACAGCTGTCTTTAAAAGCATATTAACAGAATATGTAGATGATAACAATATAATAAATATAATAAATAATAATATAATATTTATTTTAAAAATAAAGTAAATAACAAATAGTAACAAACTAACGACAATACCTGTTGATACAACCAGAAGCAAACCTGAAAATCTGTTTTTAATTCGAATGAATATATTTTTGAAAAATGATATCACAGATCCAATAATTACAACAGGATGAACTCTTGTCGGCAGCTCACCGAAGAGGACATCTATTGCAAGTGAAAATAATAATCCTAAAACTACAAATAAAAATAAGTCCAATGAGACAATGTTTGTTGCCTTAACTGAAATTATATTATTTATTATATTATTATAATCAATCATACTTTATTATATATAATAAAAAAATAAATAATTTATTATAAAATTTTAAGATGATAATATGAATGTTGAAGAACAAATCGAAAAGTGGTTACTTGACGAAGATTGTCTAAGAGAAATGAAATATGATGAAAATGCTGAGTTTCATTTCATTGTTGAATTTCCAAAGGACAATATAATGGATGTTGTCAGACCAAAAGATAAGGATTGTATTATAATTGCATGTGCTACCCAGGTTGCACCACAACATGTTGACCTAATGAATTCAGCAGATGCAAAAACACAAAAAGATTTCCTTCTGGATTTGAATTTTGGGTTGAATAATTTTTTAGTTGATTTTGAGCTTCAAATCAATCAAAACATTTTAAGACAATTTGTAATAACAGATCAAATATTTGATGATGGCCTAACCAAAAATGAATTTATGAAAACCATGAAAAAAGTTTTCAAATCAAAATTACATTGCATTTGGTTAATTGACAAAAAATTCGGCAGATTGAATGATATTCCTGCCCCTCACAATGAAAACGACATGTTCGTATAGAGGGAGAGGTACGTTTCAAGTGTAACCTTTTCGAAGGTATATTAAGACTGAAGGGGTATATTTCAACTGTAAACACTGGAAGTATATCTCTCTGTTTTTTCATTTTCACATCAATTTTAAATTGTGTATATGTTGTTATATTTTCATCGATTTTTTACAATTTCGTTACACTTGAAATACATGTCTTCAATTTTGCTTTGCGGATGAAATAGTTTACACTTGCAATGCACCCCTCTCTCTTTGTGTAAAATCATGACAATTTTTTAAAAAATCTTGTTTTTTAAGCTCATAGCGGAAGTATTTTCATTGTTTTTCCTAAAGGTTTACACTTGA
Source organism: Methanobrevibacter sp. (assembly GCF_015062935.1). Lineage (NCBI taxonomy): Archaea > Methanobacteriati > Methanobacteriota > Methanobacteria > Methanobacteriales > Methanobacteriaceae > Methanobrevibacter > Methanobrevibacter sp. The sequence goes on from NZ_SUTM01000021.1 coordinate 23,223, forward strand.
AATTGTTATTTTATATTTGAAATAGTTTTATTTCATACATTAATTTTTAATAAATTTATTTTACTTATTCTTAAATCAACCACTAAATAATTATTTTTTCATTAATTAAAGGATAATTTGTTTTTATATTGTATTTTAAGCAATTTTTAATCAAATAATTTTATAATTTTTTCCAACTTTTATGAAAAAAAGTAACTTTTGTAATAAAAAAGTTTATTTATGAGCTATTAAATATTATTAACACTGGAAATAATACTATTATTTTTTTCATATTTTTTTAATGTTAATGTGGTGGTATAATGTCAAATGTTTTTGAAGATTTAGAAAAAGATATTGGAAATTCAATGTCTTCACGTATATTTAAGGATAAGATGCCCTTGGATCACAGGTTTTTACCTGATAAGCTGGTTCACAGGGAAGAACAAATCAGGCAAATTGCAAAATATTGGGTTGATGTTTTAAACAATGTCACACCTTCAAATGTGACACTTTATGGAAAAACAGGTACAGGAAAAACTGCAGCATCAAAATTTGCACGTGAACAGCTTCTTGAAATTGCAAACAAGAAAAATGTTTTCGTCAGAGTTGAATATATAAGATGCACAGATTATACTACAGAGTATCAGGTTTTAGCCCAATTATGTAATAAGCTAGGCCGTGATGTTCCTAACCGTGGCTGGACCAAAGGTGAAGTCGTAAACACTTTCAGAGATATTTTCAAAACCAATGCATTTGGCAGAAAACTGCATCTAATTGTTATTTTGGATGAAATCGATATCCTTCTTGACAAGGATGGAGACGGTATATTATACACATTAACAAGAACTGACAATGTATCAGTTTTATCAATCAGTAACTTTTTGGATTTCAAGAATTTAATCAAATCCAGAGTGAACAGTAGCTTAAATGATAAAGAAATAGTTTTCCCACCTTATGGTGCAGATCAGTTATCTGACATATTGTCTGAAAGGGCAGAACTGTCATTCGTTGAAGGTGTCTTGGATGATGATGTGATTCCTTTATGTTCAGCAATGGCAGCTAAAGAGGAAGGTGACGCAAGATATGCTCTTGATTTACTTAAAAATGCCGGTGAACTGGCTTTCGATGAGGATGCAGAAAAAGTAACAGGAGAACATGTCAGAAAAGCAAAGGATACTATTGAACATAATAAAGTTATTGAAATTATTTCCACATTACCATTACAGCAGCAAAGGGTTTTAGAAGCTATTTTAATTTTAACAAAACAGAATGAGGAAATATCTTCAGGTAAGCTATATGAGCAGTATAAAGAGATTTCCAAAAAGGATGCTGTTACCTACAGAAGAATATTTGACTTTATAAATGAACTTGAACTGTTAGGTATTATTTCAACAAACACCATTTCACGCGGTCGTGGAAAAGGTAGAACTAACATTATTAAATTGCAATGTGATGAAACATTACTTGAAACAACCCTTTACACTATTTAGGGTTGTTCTTTATTAATGTTTTTAAAATAGCCATTCTTACGGGAACGGCATTAGCCGCCTGGGTAAAATATTTATTGTATTTTGTATCATCAACATCTGTTGAAATTTCATCTATTCTTGGCAATGGATGCATTACAATTAAATCTTTACCTTCTAACATTTTTTTATTAATTATATATGCTCCTTTTATTTTCAAATAATCGTTAATGTCGCCAAAGCGCTCTTTTTGAATTCTGGTAACATATAAAACATCAACATCATCAATTATTTTTTCGATTGAATCAACTTCAATCCATGTGACATTTGTTTTGTTAATGTCGTGCAGGACCTCCTGCGGCATCTTAAGCTTTGGAGGTGAAACAAGATAAATTGTAACGTTTTTGTATAATCCTAATGCGTTTGATAGGGAGTGAACTGTACGGCCATATTTCAAATCACCAATCAGAGCTATTTTTAAGTTGTCAATCTCTCCGATTTCCTTTCTGATGGTGTATAAATCAAGAAGTGTCTGTGTCGGATGTTGACCTGCACCGTCGCCTGCATTAATAACCGGGACGTCCACAATATCTGATATGAATTTTGATACTCCTTCAAGTTCGTGCCTGATTACAAGTGCATCGCAATATCCTTCAAACATTTTAGCGGTATCTGCAATACTTTCACCTTTTGAAACAGAACTTGATCCACTATTTTCAAATCCTATTCCTTCTCCGCCCAAACGTTTAATTGCGGTTTCAAATGACATTCTTGTTCTTGTAGAAGGTTCAAAAAACATCAAACCTAAAATTTTTCCCTTAAGTTCCTCGGATATTTCCCTGGATTTGGCAATGTCCTCTAACTTTGCCGCTTCATCAAGGATGTAATCGACATCTTCCCTTTCAAAGTCTTTTATTGAAATAATATTTTTCAGTTCAAAAATTTTAACCAACCCTTTAAATAATTCTTTCGATAGGCATTACCAGTATGTCTTTTGCACCTGCATTTCTTAAATCATTAACCAGTTCAAAAACCTGTTTTTCATCAATTACTGCCTGAACAGCAACAGTTTTTTCATTAGACAATACTTCTGATATTGTTAAACCACCCATTGAAGGCATTACTTCTTTAACTTTATCCAAATCACTGGTTTTAACGTTCATTGTAACAAGTTTTTTACGGTCAGCATCCAATACACCCTTAATGCTTGTACTTACAGCTTCAATTAAATATTTCTTTGATTTAATACTTTCTTCATTTGCAATAAGCTTTATGCTACTTTCAAGTATCACGTCTATTATTTCAAGATGATTCATTTTAAGTGTTGTACCTGTACTTGTTAGGTCTGTTATCAGGTCCGCAATACCTATAAATGGAGCGGCTTCTGTAGATCCGCTTAATTTAACAATCTTTAAATCCAAACCTTTTCCTTCCAAATATTTTTTTGTCAAAACAGGAAATTCTGTAGCTACTTTCATATCCTGTGTTATTTCATCTACGGATTTGATGTTTGATTCTTCAGGAGCTGCGAGAACCAGTTTTGTCTGACCGAACCTTAAATCAAGCAGTTCAACTACTTCTGATTCACTTTCCTGAATTAAATCGACACCTGTTATTCCCATATCTGCAACACCATCATTGACGAATTCAGGAATATCTGATGCTCTTGCAAACATTACTTCTATATTTTCATTAAAAGTCTTTGAAATTAATTTCCGATTGTTTTTATCAATTAATCCTAAACCGGCTTTTTCTAAAATGTTTATTGATGGTTCACTTATTCTCCCTTTGGAAGGAATGGCAATTTTTATTTTCATCGTATCTTCTCAATATTTTTTTCTATATATATTTTTAAATCTTTTAATTAAATACTTTGTCTAATATGATTGATTATTTATCGTTTTATCCTTGAATTTTGCAAAATATTTAAATATTAAGTTATGTAATATGTTATTTAGCTTATTATTAATTTTTGTTAATAATAAGTTTTTTATAAACTATTGTGAGGTGAAAAACATGTCTGAAATACCAAAAGCTCCTATCGCAAGAATCATTAAAGAATCTGGTGCTGAAAGAGTTAGCGAAGATGCAAAAGCTGAATTAGCTGCATACTTAGAAGAAGTTGCTCGTGATGTTGCTAAAGAAGCTAACCAAGTTGCTAAAATCGCAAAACGTAAAACTATTAAAGCTGAAGATATTAAATTAGCTATTAAAAACTTATAAATAAGTTTTTACTTTTTTTATTTTTTTAGGTGTTATTATGACAGATAATACTATTTTAATTAAGAATGCATTAATTTTAAATCCTAATAATTTTGAAGAAAAAAGACAGTCTGTTTTAATTAAGGATGATTTAATCTCAGAAATTGCAGACGAAATTGATGAAAGCAATGCGGATAAAATAATCGACGCTTCTGGAAAAATTTTACTTCCAGGATTTGTAAATACTCATACTCATTTATCAATGACTTTATTTAGGGGATTGGCTGATGATTTAAGTTTGGACAGTTGGCTTAACGATCATATATGGCCAATGGAAGCTAATCTCAATGGTGATTATTGTTATATTGGAGCTCTTTTAGGGGCTGTTGAACTCATTAAATCCGGAACAACAACATTTTCCGATATGTATTTCTATATGGAAGATGTTGCACGTGCAGTTGATGAAGCTGGAATCAGAGCAGTTTTATCCTATGGAATGATTGATTTTGGTGATGCTGAGAAAAGGGAAGCTGAAATAAAAGAAAATTTACAGCTGTTTGAAAACTGCGACGGAATGGCTGACGGAAGGATAAAGGTCTTTTTTGGACCTCATTCACCTTATACAGCATCCGAGGAACTGTTAATCAAAGTACGTGAACTGGCAGACAAATACAACATGGGAATTCATATCCATGTTTCAGAAACTCAAAAGGAAATTGATGATGTCAGCCAGGAAAAAGGATTAAGACCATTTGAATATCTTGACAAAATCGGCTTTTTAGGTCCTGACGTTGTTGCAGCACACTGTGTATGGTTAAGTGATGAAGAAATTGAAATCATTAAGAAAAATGGTGTTAAGGTTTCACATAATCCATGCAGTAACATGAAATTGGCTTCAGGAATTTCTCCTGTTTCAAAATTGATTGAAAATGATATTTGTGTTTCTATTGGTACTGATGGTGCTTCTTCCAACAATAACTTGGACTTGATTGAAGAGCTAAAAACCGCCAGTCTGCTTCAAAAAGTTTCCACTCTTGACCCTAATGTAGTGAACTCTCATGAGGCTATTGCAATGGGTACAATTAAAGGTGCAGAAGCTTTAGGATTAAGTGATGAGATAGGCTCTATTGAAGTGGGCAAAAAGGCAGATATCATTTTGATTGATACAAATTCCGCTAATATGGTTCCTGACAGTTCCACATTAACATCCAACATAATCTATTCTGCAAACGGTTCAAATGTAGATACTACTATCTGTAACGGAAAAATATTAATGGAAAATAAAAAATTGACTGTTTTGGATGAACAGGAAATCTATGAAAAAGCTCGCAAAGCTATTAAAAATTTAAAAGAAGCTATCTAGCTTCAAAATTTATTTCTTTTTTATTTACTACAATGCTTCTTTTCCATTCATCATTGGTTTCAGGGAAATCAGATCTGTAATGCGCTCCTCTACTTTCTCTACGTAGAATTGCTGATTTTACACTTAATATGCATATTTCCAGCATGTTGATGACTTCAAGAGCATTCATCAATTCGTTATTGTATTGCTTTTTATCTGAAACATCTAAACTGTCCAGTTCATTTTGCATTTCAAGCAGTTCTTTCAGTGCTTCATTGAGGGTTTTTTCTTCACGAACGATGGATACTTTTTCCCACATTAACTGTTTGATTCTATTTTTGAATTCTTTTGGTTTTATGGAACCTTTTTTAATTAGGCTTTCTATTCTGGACGCTTCTTTTTGAACTTGTTCCTCGTTGCTTTTAAGTTCTGTGTCCTTTGCCAGTTTGGATGCGCTTTCACCTGAAATTTTTCCGAATACCTGTGTATCAGCAAGTGCGTTTCCGCCTAAACGGTTTGCTCCATGGACTCCTCCACAAACTTCTCCAGCTCCAAACAGGTTTTTGAGTGAAGTTGATCCGTCTGTGTTGATTTTCAAACCGCCCATAAAGTGATGTGCTGTAGGTGCAACTTCTATTGGGCCATGTTTTATGTCTACACCAACGTTTTCGAATTGCAGTACCATTGTTTCGAGTTTTTCATCGATATAGTCATCGTCCAAATGGGAAATATCCAGGTAAACTCCTCCGTTTTCTGTTCCTCTGCCTTCAATTATTTCCTGGTAGATTGATCTGGCAACGACATCACGGGTAGCCAGTTCCATTTTTTCCGGAGCGTATTTGCTCATGAATCTTTCGCCGTCTTTATTTTTGAGCTTTCCTCCTTCTGCTCTTACGGCTTCAGTTACGAGTATTCCTTTTTTGGATTCAGGTGTTACCATTCCTGTAGGGTGGAATTGTATTTGTTCCATATCTATCAAATCGGCACCTGCTCTGAAAGCTATTGCAAAACCATCTCCATTTTTTTGTGAGGTGTTTGATGTTACAGGGAATAATTGACCGGCTCCTCCACTAGCCAGAATAACGGATTTTGCTTTAAAATAAATTAAACTGGAATCTTTAAGGTCCAGACCGGTTGCACCAATTACCTGGTCGCCTTCAGTTACAAGTGAAGTAATCATAACTTCTTCAATACATTCAATATCTCTTCTTATGATTTCTTCTTTAAGGGCATTAAGTAGTTCTGCACCGGTTCTGTCTCCTTGATAGCAGGTTCTTCTATATGTCTGTCCACCGAAAGGTCTTTGGTCTATTTCACCGTTTTCCTGTCTGTCAAACAATGCACCATAGTTTTCCAGATCAATCAGTCTTTTCGGTGATTCATTAACGAGAATATTTACAAGCTTTTCGTCATTGAGATAGCTTCCGCCTTTAACTGTATCATGTATGTGGGCTTCTATTGAGTCATCTTTGTCAACAGTTTTAAATACAGCATTGTATCCTCCTTCTGCCATTCCGGTACATCCAGACCTGAATGAAAGACCTTTTGACACAATTGTTGCTTTTAATCCCGCATCATCAACTTCAATAGCTGCTCTTGAACCTGCTCCACCAGATCCGATTATTAATACGTCTGTTGAGATAGTTTTGATTTCCATTTCTATTACCCTGTAAATTTTTTTATCAGTATTACTTTGTTTTTTATTATAAATAAATTTCTTCAAAATAGTAAATTATTAAAAAAAGATTAGTTTTTAGCATCGAATCTATATCTGATAGTTTAAATTTTCATGATATATGTTACATTTCAATTAAATTAAAAATACCATTAATATTATTGATATTTATGAGTAATGCATGATTTAAATGGGGGGGTTTTACAAGAAAAATGGTGGTGAAGTTACGACCTGTTTGGGAATATCAACTATTTTTCACAATTGAATTTAGAGAATTATTTTAAGCAGATTAAAAGTTATTAAAAATGAAAAATTTGAAGTTAAATTTAAAAATAAAAAAAGAAGTGAGAGGTTAGTCTCACTATTTGATTGTTAATTTTACAGATTTGCTTGTAGCTTCGTATGTTACATCACCTGCAAATGAAACTTTAGCAGTGAATTTGCCTTTTTTGGTTATTTTCAGGCTGAATGTTGCTTGACCTTTTGCGTTGGTTTTTGCTGTGTAGGTCTTGCCGTTTACTTTTAAAGTTACTTTTTTGCCTGCTTTGAGGTATGTTTTTCCATCGATGGATGATCCTTTGATGGTTTTTAAGGTTACTGTGTATTTTTTGGTTTTTGCAGTAGCCTTATATGTTTTTGCGCTTGCAGATATTGATGTTGTTTTCTTTTCAATGGTTACTTTGTGTACAGCCATGGTTGCGTTGTAGTCTTCATCACCAAGGAATACTATTACAAATGTGTACAGACCTGCGTTTTTGAGGTTTATTTGAACATTTGCGAAACCGTTTTCATCTGTGGTCCTGTTTAATGTTACACCGTTGTAACCGATGTAGATGGTTTTGTTTGCAATAGGATTACCCATTTCATCTACAAGTTGGAATGTGAAGTTTCCACCACGTTCTCCTTCGTAGAAATCACAAGCATATTGTGTGAAGTCACTGCTGTTAAATTGTGTAGCTTGTCTTACTGGAGCAAGATCATTTAATTTTAAAGTGATGTTGCTTGGTAAGTAGAAGTCATCACCAGCGTATGCTATTTCAACAGTAGCAGGAGAAGTAGCATTGAATGCAAAGAAACCGTTTTCATCAGTGGTTATGTTTACTTGTACGCCGTTTACAGTGTATGTGATTGTTTTGTTTGCAAGTGCGTCTCCCATAGCATTTACCAGTACACCGTCGATTAAACCAGTACCGTCAACTGTAAGGTCGTCGAATCTGGTATCCATTTGAGCAGCGTCAAATGTATCTACTTGGTGGAATGGAGCATAGGTATCGTCACCTTCGTATACAACTACTACACTGTGTTCACCAGCAGTCAAGTTTTCAATAGGAACTACAGCAGTACCATTTACTAAAGGAACAACTTTTTCAATACCGTCAACAATAACACTGACATTACCGGTAGCACCAGGAATTTCAACAGTCACATTAGTGTCTTCACCAACTTTGAAGTCAACAGGAGTTGTAATGTTTGCTTCTGTGGTTTCTTTTGTGACGCTTATTGCTTTGGATTCTACTGCTCCTTTATGGGTGTCGTCACCTTCGTATACAACTACTACGCTGTGGTTTCCTTCGCTGATTGCTGGGATTGTGTAGGTTGCTTCTCCGTTTTCATCTAATGGTAAGATGTTTTCTTCACCGTCTATGAATACGGATACGTTTCCGGTTGCTCCATGGATGGAGATTGTTACGTTAGTGTCTTTACCAGGAACTACATCGCCGATGGTAATGTTTGCTTCTGTGGTTTCTTTTTCAACACTAATTGTTTCGGATGCGACTGCACTGTTGTAGTTGTCATCGCCATCGTATACTGCAACAATACTGTGGTCACCGCTAGCAATATCTTCAATGGTTAAAACAGCTACACCATCTTCATCTAAAGGAACTACATGTTCAACACTGTCAACAAAAATAGAAACATTTCCGGTAGCATTTGCAACAGTGACAATTACTACAGCATCGTCACCAGCTACAACATCGCTAGGGACATATATTTCAGGTTCAGCATCTTGTTTGATAACTCCGTTAAATGTGAAAGTTTTATTTGAAGCTAAACTATTACCGTTTCCGTCAAATTTAATTAATACTTCACCATTAGCAACGCATGGAATGTTGAAATTACCGTTTTCATCAGTGGTGACATTTTCTTTAACATCGCCAATTTCATATGAAACGGTTGCATTGCTTATAGGATTACCTTCAATGTCTGTTAATGTGACATTAACACTTAAATCTTTGTTAATTGAATCAACACTAATTTGAGTGTCTTTTCTTACAACAGTTAAATTGACAGTTTGGTTATCAACAGTTGCTTCAATTGCGTAACTTAATCCGTCAACATCAACAGTTGTTTTAACATTATTTGCGATAGTACCGTTTTCAATTCCTAAAACAGCATCAGTAGCATTAATTGTGAATTCTCTAGCAGGTAAGGTTCCTTCATAATCAGTTAAGTTTTCACCATCGAAGGATTTGAATGCTAATTCAACATCATTACCAGTTTGGTTTAATGTTAAAACCAAGTAATTTTCAGGGTTAACTATTTCTGAACTGACTTCTCTGATTTTTAAAACATAATTGGAAATGAAATTGGAAGTTGCAATGGTAGCATTATTAAATGTAGCGTTGTTGCTTCCCCACCAGTTGTCAGAGATATCCATATCAATAGTTTTACCAGCAGCAATTCCTATTTTAGCAATGTCATCTGATAAAATAACGGAATTGTGTATAGCTACTGAGAAATTACCTGAGTTGAGAACTGCGATTATATATTCGACATTTTCAAATAAACATCCGTCAAATATTCTATGGGAACCGTATGAAGTGCCGTCGGTTCTTGAGTAGAATAAGCTTACGGACTGTAAATTTCTGAATGTGGAATTATATACTTCAATATCTCCAGGTACTATAGTGTAACCTCCTCCTGCAAGGTTCCAGGAGTTGATTCCACCAAATGCGTTTGGAGTGTATCTTCCACCTTGATCTTCGAATGTGGAGTTGATAATTGTTACATGTTCACTGGATCCGATTGCAAGACAGGTCAATGAATTTTGAGGCATGTATATGCGACTGGATAATTCATTAACTGTTCTGTTGGTAACAGTGAAAATGGAGTTTTCTATTGTGATATTACCTTTTTGACCACCAAATGCACCGATAGCTACTAAGTCCATATTCATTGCGTAAGCATCTAAACTGTCAATTACTTTAGAATTGTTCACGTATAATGTACCTTGGTTTGCAATAGTGGATAATCTGCCTGCGTGGTTTGCTTCAAATGTTGAATTATCAATTATTAAAACACCATCATTGTAAATAGCTCCACCGTAATAAGCGTTTGCTCTTTTAGATGCATCTCCATATCCATTATCAAAGAAATATGAATTGTTTATTACTAGAGTACCAGCAGTATTAATAGCTCCACCGTAGTTACCTTGTCCGTTAATGAATTTTACGTTGTCAATTTCTGCGTTAGCGCCTTCTTCAACATAAATTGCAGATTGGGTATCACGAGCAGCTCTGTTTAAGGTTACATTAGCTAATGTTAATTTAGCATTACCTGCTAAAGCAGTAATGAAGTAATCAGCAGCACTGTCTGAGACAATGACTTTGTCTGCATCTTCACCGACAAGCAATACGTCAACAGTTGTTGGAATTCTTAAATTTGTATTTAATTCACCTGTGTAATTGCCTTCTAAAACATGAACGGTAATATTTGTAGATTTACTATAACCTTCGATTAATGCTTTGGAAATTGATTTGAAAGGACTGTCTTCACTACCGGTTCCGTTTTCATCATCACCAAGGCTGTCAGATACATAGAATTCTACGCTGTCTAAAGCATCAGCAATGTTTGTAGATATAGTACCGTTTACATAGGTATCGTTTTCGGTTGCATATTCATAAACGCTTGTGAATTGATATTCAGTATCATTTTTAAATCCAACGTATTGCAAGGTTGCATTTTGATTGATTAAATCAGCTTTTCCAACTATAGAACCGTTAAAGTAGAAGGTTACTTGACCTCCTCCAATTATTGCACCTGATGGGTGGGATACTGTTACGGTTATGATATCTGATAATTCAGTTACATTTTTGCTGTTTGCAGTGATTGTTAAATCAGTTAAGTTTGCAAATACATTGTTTCCTGCACTAGGAGCTATAAATATATCATTTCCGCAAGATGCAGTATTGTTTTCAAAAGTAACATCTTCAATGCTCATTTCACATACTTGAGAGGTTTTACCATGGTTTAATAAGTATATTGCACCACCGTTTCCTGCAGCAGTGTTGTTTATGAATTTACCTCCTTTGATTTTAGCACCGGTAGTAACTAATCCTGCACCGTTTGCAGAAGCCCTATTGTTAATCATAGTAATGTTTTCTACAATGATTTGAGTAGGATTATTACCGCTGCTTCTATATTGAGCAACATAATTTGGAACTTCATTATTGATGAACTTATCATTGATTGAAGTAATGTTATTACCACCTGCATAAGCAATATTTGATGCGGTGCCTGTCACGGTATTTGAATCAAAGGTGTTGTTGATACTTACTAAATCACTTTGAACATAATATGCTGCACCACCGGAATAACCAGCGATTGTGTTTCCTTTAAAGGTATTGTTTTCTAAATATGTTACATGGCCATTATTGGTAGTTAACCAGAGTAAACCGGTTGAAGTTCCACCATTACAGTTTTCAATCACGGAATTGGTCAAAGCTAAATTGTAAGCGTTGATTGCTTGACCGGTTCCATTAATGATTTTTATGTTGTCAATGATTACTCCGTCGTTAGGTGATTGAGCACGGATAGTGCTGGAGTTTATTACAATATTGTCTTTCATTGTTAATGCATATGCATCTACAGGATTGCCGTCACAGTTGATTAAGGTTAAGTTAACCATTTTAATTTCAAGGTTTTGACCAAATGTGAATATGTCTGATGCGATTGGCCACCATCCACTGCTAGAACTTGCATGTTCAGCATCAATTATGACATTTCCGTAGGATTCACCGACAATTGTAATTTTTCCTACATTTGAATAGGATAAATCCCTGTTTTCAGATCCGTTGTATAAACCGTTTTTAATGTGTACGGTTAAATCTACAGTAGCTGCAGTTCCGTAATCTAAAGCTTTTTTAAGAGTTAAGAATGGATTATCTTCACTACCAGTACCGTTTTCATCATTTCCTTCAGTTGAAACCCATACTTCTGCAGGGGTGTGATCGAACTCTACAGTTGCTGTACCGTTAATTACATCCACATCAAAAATATTTTCATCGGAATAAGCTTGTGTACCAGTAATTGTGTGGTTGCCGTTTTCTAACAATTTGTTAACGGTTAAAGTTGCAACACCTTCTGCATTGGAATTTGCTGAGCCAACATTTGCACCGTCAATAGCGAAAATGACTTTAGCACCTTGAACGGTATTGCCCATGTCATCAGTAACGTTAGCTTTTAAGGTAAATCTTGTACCGTCGACTGCTACATCTTCAAAAGCAACTTTTGCATTGAAATCTGTTACAGAATAAAGTATAGCTGTTGTAGAGGTACAGTTTATGAATTCATTGCCTTTAAGATATGAATTTTGGAAAAATACAATTCCTCCATTTGAACCTGTGTAAGTACAGTTGATGAAGGTATTGTCTGTAATATTTGCAATATTTTCTCCATTATTGTATCTGACAGCTAATGCTGCTGCACTACGGGAGCTGGTTAAATTCTTAAAGGTGTTTCCTTTAATGACTGATTTACCAGTACCTACATAAACTGCCGGGGTGTCTGCCCAGGAGCTTGTTGCAACACCATTTTCAAATGTGTTGTTGATTAAAGTTACAAAACCTGTATGTGAGAAATATAAATCCACATATTGATTTCCTGAATTTTTGTTAAATTTGGAATTTGTAATAGTTAAATTACCGTTTTCAGAATAAACAGCACCTAAATTGGTAACATAGTTTTCTTCAAATACACAGTTATCAATTGTTAGGTCACCTGCTGAAGTTACTGCAGAACCCATGTTAGCTTTACCATTAGTGAATTTAATGTTTTTTAATGTAACAATGGAGTCACTGCTTATTCCTGTAAAAATTGGAGAATCCCCATTTCCGTCAATTACAGTGGTACCGTCTTCAGCACCGATTAAGGTTAAACTTCCACCGTAATTTTTATGGGATAAATCAATTCTTAAGTTTGTATTGTTATCTCCAGAGTAAGTTCCACTACCTAAATAAATAACAGCATTATCGGATGCGTTGACATCGCTGATAGCTTTATTTATTGTTTCATATGGACTTGCTTCACTTCCCGCTCCGGTGTCTGAACCTTTTGCAGTTTCAACATATACTGTTTTGTTATATGTTGTTGAAGCATCGTCACTAAGTTTTGAATCATCATTTATTGTTAATTGTATTGCATTATCTTGGCCGACTGATGTTACATCATCAGATTCATTATCTTGAGCACTTACTGCTCCTAAAGATAATATAGCCAGTAAAACAATTGTTAAAAATAAAATTTTATCAAATTTCAAAAGTTTCGCCTCTATAAATTTATGTAATCAAGTAAATTGATTACATGGAATATATTTTTGTTATAAAGTATATTTAAATCTTATTAATGTATAATTTAATAAATTTATTAAGAATAAACTTAATTTTCAATAGATTTTTTCAATAAATGAGTTATTTTAATGAATAAAAAAAAGTATTTTAAAAAATAAGGTTAATTTTTCCCTATTTTTTAATTGTTATAGTATTGGTAATTTTGGACTTTCCATAAGTGGAATATATCTTGTATTTGCCCGGATTTAATGTTAGTTTAATGCTAGCTATTCCTTTGCTGTTGGTTTTTGCGGTGTATTTTTTGTTTTTAATCTTGAAAGTTATTTTTTTGCCTTTCGCTATTTTTCCTTTATTTGTAACGAGCTTTGCTTTAAATGTAACTTTTTTAACTTTCTTTTTGGAAATGTTTTTTGCAGTCAATAAAGGTTTCACTGTTATCTTATTTGTTGCTTTGTATTTTCCATATTGTGTTGTTATTGTGTATTTTTTAGCTTTCAGGTTAATTTTCATTGATGCATAACCATTTTTATTGGTTTTAGCAGTGTATGTTTTTCCGTTAATTGTAAATTTAACTGTTTTTCCCTGACCGACTGCCTTTCCTCCTGCGGCAATTATACGTACCTTGAATTTAGATCCGCTGGTGTAATACATTATCAAATCCTTATTTTCAGATATTGGACTGAGTACTTTAACTGTATTCTCGACATATTCTCCAGTTACTGGATTTATTGCAGTTACAAGATAGCTGTTAGGATTAAATTCCATGCTTAGTTTTATTTGGCCTTCAGAGTCGGTTTTATATGTGTAATTTATTCCGTTAATAATCACATTAACGCTTTTATTTGTTATCAATGAATTGTTTTTATCATAGAATGTTGCTGTGTAATATTGGCCGTCTCCTAACACTTTTAAAAGATTATTTACAGTTATTGTTGGTGTTATTGTTAATTTATAGCTTTCGGATAATCCGTCAAAAGGATTTATCACGGTAATGATATGATTTCCAGGATTTAAATTCAAGTCAAAGTAGAATATTCCTTCATCGCTGGTTGTTGCAAAATAGTTTGTTCCGTCAATGCCTATAATGAAATCCTTATTTTTAATTCCATTGCCTGCGCTGTCTAAAAACTTAAGTGTTAGATATGGGCTGTCGCCATATGTTTTAACTTCGTCATTACCCAATATTGTTGTTAAAACGTCAATGGTTGTCTTGTTGAATGAATATTCTTCAGAACTTTCATTTGCAAAATAACATTCAGCCTCATAATGGCCAGGCTTTAAGTTAATGTCTAAGGTTATCCATCCGTTTTCATCTGTAGTGCAGTTGTATACTGCATTATCCAATATTACAGTAATTATTCTATTAGCTATTGGTCTTCCTGAATCGCTTGTAAGCAATGCATGGAATTGAGTTGAATTTCTGTAGTATTTCACTAAGCTTGGAGCATAAAGCTTTGTAAATAAGTTTGAAACGTATAATTTAATCAGATTGGAGCTTGGTCTTAGATTATCGTCACCATTGAATATTACATTAACGTTGTGCATTCCTGAAGTGGTATCAACCTTAACGACTGCTTTTCCTTCACTGTTTGTTTTTGTGGAATAGGTATTGTTTTCAATAATAAAGGTAATATCCTTATTTGAAAGCAATTCTCCGTTTTCATCATGCAACACAATTGTGAATGTATCATTAGTGTTGATTTGAACATCGTCAACATAGATTATTGTTTTAGTACGGTTATCACTGGTTTCAATATTCACTGAATTAATGCTGCTGCTTGGTAAATATAAATCATTTCCCTTGAAACTTGCTTTAACGGTGTATTTGCCGTAATCCAAATTAAATTTAAATATTGCATTACCGTTTGCATCAGTAATTTCAGTGATGTGTTTAATGGACTTTCCGTTGGAGTTAAGTATTTCAAGTGTAACTTCACTGTAGGATATGCCGTTGTTGAGGCAATCCGCTAATGTTAATGTGAAATTGACCAAATTATTTTCATCTTCATTAAGGTCTTGGGCAGTTATCTGTGTGGATGTCTGCTTGCTGTCAACTACTAAAATTCTATTTGTATTTGATGAATAAATGTAGTTTGGATTTGAAAATGTGTATTCGATTTCATATTCCCCTATATTTAAATTTAGAGGTAGAATAGCTACTCCTTTGTCATTTGTTGTAATGTCATATTCTTTTCCATCTATTTTCATATGGATTTGCATATTTGGTATTGCTCTGCCGTTAATATCCCTTAATGTTGCTTCGAATAATCTTTGATCGTTAACATTCATGATTATATCATTAGCTGTCAGGCTAACCGGCATTTTATAGACTGTTATTTTATTTGAACCGCTTCCATAAATGTTATAGTATGGATTTGAGTATTTGTAGGTTGCATTGTACTCTCCCGGGTTTAATTTTATTTGTAGGCGGGCAGTACCGAAGGCGTCTGTTATCGCTTCAAAAGACTGGGACCATTTTTCATTGTATATGCTTATGGTTATTGTTTTCCCATATTGATTATAGGCATTAGGATCGTTTAAGTCAATTGTAAAGAATTTGTTTTCACCATAGTACTGTAACAAGTCAGTTCCATTAATGCTTACGGATTCAAGGACCGCATTTTTATCAACTACAATTGTTGCCGCATTTGTAGCATCATTGTACCACAGGCTGCCGTCATAATCAATTGTTGTCAGATATGTTCCTTCAGCCAAATCAATTATAAATGAAGCTTCTCCATTAGGGTCTGTAGTGTTGGTGTATGTTTTGACTAGCCTTCCCTGATAGCAGTTCAGTGTTACAGTTCCATTGTTAATCCTGTTTCCGTACATATCATTTAAAACAACTGTATATATGCCGTTTAAAGGAATCACTTTATAGTGGAAACCTGTAACCATTGTTAAAACCTTGCTGACAGTTATTTTACCTGAACCTTCAGCGGAGCCGTAAATGTTATCTCCTTTGTAAGTTGCTTTAACATTATAGGTTCCAGGAAGATAGTTTATAGTTAAACTGGCTATTCCATTTTCATCAGTCTGCAATATGAAATTGTCTGTCAGGTTGCCCTGTGAAATTGCAACCTGAATGTTTTCTCCTCTAATTAAGGTTCCGTAGGAATCTTTTAATGTGATGTTGTAAAGATTTCCTTCACCGTACAATGTTGCATCAGGCACAATCATTGTTGAATTGACTGGCTTAATTATTATGTGAGAGCTGTTTGAACTGTATGCATACCAGGAATCTCCCATGTATTCTACCTTAATGTTATATTCCCCAACAGCCAGATTAAGCACGATTTCACTTCTTCCGTAAAAATCAGTATTTGAAGTGATTGTCCTTGAATATCCATTTGGTGAAATAACTGTAAATGTTAAATTGTAATCAACTAAATTTTTACCGTTTTCATCATGTAAAATTCCATAAAATACATTATTTTTACCATAATAGGTGTAGTTGTATGATATGACCTCGGTAAATAATGTTATAACCTCAATTTTTGCTGAAGCGTTGGATTTCTCATATTTTCCGTTTCCATAATAATTAACTAGAACTTCATATTTTCCAATCGGATAATCTATATCGAAGCTTCCACGACCTTCATCATTGGTTTTAATTGTAAACACTTTGCTTTCATTGTTTGAATCAATAACTTGTATAGTCAATGTTTGATTTGCAATTTTAAAGCCGTTTGCATTAATCAAATCAACATAATATTTGTTATCCCTTCCTTTAACAGTAACATTCTCAATTAATATCACTGTATTTGTGTTTCTAAGGTTTAAATCTAAAACTTGGTTGTCAATAGTTGCATATATCTTAAAATCACTTGAATTCAAATCATAACTTACATTGGCATAAGCAACATTTTCTTTAAGATAATCTGAGCTAGGAGTAATGTTTCCCAAATCAATGGCGAAATAAACAGGTCTTGACGGCAATATTTTTCCAATTTTTTTAATGTTCCCGTCATCATCCACTACATGGTCAAGGGATGCTTCAACAGTATTTTCATAGTATGATTCAAATGTCATTATTACCCAGTCGGTCAATTTTAAATTTCCGAGGAAAATGAATATTTTGGAATCATCAGGCTTCTTGTTGTCTCCCCACCAGTTGCTTGAATAATCTACATCACCTGAATTGGAGTAAATGTCGTTTCCTGAATAAAGTGCAGTGTTGTTTACAAATACACAGTAATGTACTTCTTTTGAATTTGAAACGGCTCCACCAAATGATGCTTCATTGTTTATGAATGTTGAATAGGTGATTGTCTGTGCGCTGACTATTCCTTCACCGTAGGATGCTTGACTGTAGTCGGTGTATCTGTTTAAATTGCTGATAAAAATGGAATTGTTTATCATTTCAGCTTCAATTAAAGCTCTTCCTCCATAATCAAGTCCGTGATTGTTGTAAAATGATGAGGAATTAACTGAAGTTGCCTTTGCTATTTTTCCTGTGTTGTCTTTAAAGGTACAGTTGTTTATATATCCGTAAAATGATCCGTAATTGTCTGCAATATCAAATCCGATGCCTATGGTTGTGTAGGAATTGCCCATATTTGTAAAGATGTTGTTTGTAAAAGTTGAATTTTCAATGTATGCATATCTGTTTTGGCTGGAATATTGTGAATTTGAAGCTCCAAGCAATGAGGAACGTGAATATGTGTAAGGGTGAAGGGTTATGATTCCCATGGTGTTGTCCCTAAATTCAGAGCTGTAAATTTCTATTGATGATGTAATTGTAAACAGGGCATTATAATTTTCCATACCTGCAATTGTATAGAAATTGGATATTTTTTCAAAATTACAGTTTTCAATATTGACTTTTGCAATTCCACTGACTATAGATCCGCTAATGTCTGAGAATTTACTGTCCTTTATATTTATTAAACCGTTATTGTTAATTCCGGATGATGAATAAATCACCGCTCCTGAGCTGATTGAGGTAAATGTACAGTTTTCTACAGTTAAAGTACCTCCTCTAACCATAAACAGGTCATCGTTATATTCCCTTACCTCGCAACCGAAATCGATGTTTTTAACAATAACGTTTCCTAATTCTTGCACAGTCATTATGCTGGCGCCATTAACCCTTAAAAACTTAACATTTCCAAGTCCAGCTATTGAAATGTTTTTTGAAATAGCTACATTAGAATTGGAACTGCCGTTGTAGGTTCCCTCAAGTAAGCAAATGGTATTTCCGTCCACAGCATGAGATACCGCATATCCAAGTGTCCTGTACGGATTTTCCAAACTTCCTGATTCGGGTCTGTCCTGTCCCCAGGGAGCTATAAAGTAATTATATGCTGAATATCCTTTTCCAATTGTTAATGTTAATTTTTGATTGTCAACAGTTGAATAGACACTGCAGTCAAGGGTATTTCCAATCAGATAGTTTTCAAATGATTTTGTCAGGCTTCCTGATGAATATAAAAATCTTCCGTTCTGTGCTTCAAACTGAACTGTACGTGTTGGGATTGATTCATCTTCTTTTAAATCAAAGCTATTGTTCCCGTCAAACCATTTAAATGAGGTTATGAATTTTGAAGCAGTTCCAACAGAATTGTTTCCATCATCTATTTCAAATGATGCAATAGCCCAGTTGCTTATATCAATATTTTTGAAATATTCAACTGCAGGGCCTGAATTTACTCCCCACCAGTTGTAAGGAGCATATAATACTGATTTGTCCCCTCCACCAATAATTCCATGTAAAATAGAGGAATAGGTTATGTTAAAGTTTGTATGTCCGCTTGATATTGACAGACCAAAAATTGTGTTTTTTGCTGTAAAATTTGATTCAAAGACTGATAATGTGTTAAATAGTTTTGATGAAGTTGGGATGATTTTACAATTATCAACATATGCATCACAACCTTTAAATGAGAAGCGTCCGT
Source organism: Methanobrevibacter sp. (assembly GCF_015062935.1). Lineage (NCBI taxonomy): Archaea > Methanobacteriati > Methanobacteriota > Methanobacteria > Methanobacteriales > Methanobacteriaceae > Methanobrevibacter > Methanobrevibacter sp. The sequence continues at coordinate 42,353 of NZ_SUTM01000021.1, forward strand.
TAATGTTTGAATTTAAAAGTTTAACGTTTGCTTTTTCAGCTTCCAGCAGTGTTAATGTTGAATTTTCTATTAGAATAATGCTTGTCTGATATGCTGAAGGTTCATATTCATCGTTTGATTTTAAATGTGAAATTTGAGATTTGATGACATTAACGTTTTTGAAGTTATATATGTTCGGTAAATCAGCATCGCTTTCGATTGCATCATTCAATTTTGAATTTGATATTGTACAATCCCCTAAATTGGTGATACTTTTTGCAATGTTTTTGGATTTTGAGTTTGAAACGACTGAATTATCAATAATTAACTCTCCTTCATTCAAAAATGTTGCCATAATGCTGTTCATGTTGTTGAATGAAGAATTGTTAACCAAAAGTTTTCCCTGATTTTTAATTACTCCCAATTGGGAATATGAGTCAGTAAAACCGTTAATGAATTTTATATTATTCAATATTAATGATGAACCCTTATTTATATTGAAGAAATAATTTTTTCCTTCACCATTTAATGTAACGTCTCCTTGTGTTTCTATTGTAATATATTTGTTGATGTTAATGTTGGTGTTTAATGATCCGCTGTAAGTTCCTTCTTTTAAAATGATTCTGGAGTTGTTGCCTGCAATACTGACTGCATGTTTGATGGTTTGGATAGGCGAAGCCTCACTTCCGATTCCATCCTCATCACTTCCATTAGGGCTTACATATAATTCATTTATATTTGGTTCTTCAGTAGGTTCTATAAATGTGGTATTGCTGTCATTAGCACTAACAACCATCATAGATGACAGCATTACTGTTAGCAATAGCAATACTAATGTGATTTTTTTATTTAAAATTAATAACACCTCAACAAATTTTGTAAATAGTCAATTATATTATAAATTTATTAAAATATTTTATAAAAAAGTTTCCATTAAAAAAAGTAAAATAGAAAAGAAAAAAGGAATCTATTCTTCATTTTCCCTTTCTTTTCTCTTATAGCCGATAATTAACAGTAATAATACAATGATTGCCAAAGCGACAAAAGTCATCATTGACTTGTCATCATCGACTATTTCATCTAATTTTTCTGTAATTTCGTAGGATTTACTTACACTCTGAGCACCTGAATCGGAACTGTCAGCTGAATTGGAAGTTTCACCTTGACCTCCACCATCAGAACTTGATGATGCAGCTGCATTGGATATCATTCCAACTGTAGATAAACTTGAATCATAATTAGAACTGTTTACTTTACTTTGACTGTTGGAATTGGTTGTTCCGTCAACGTTTGAATTTGGATTGGATGTGCTTGAATTGTAGTTTCCGGTAACTTTTTGGCCAGTATAAGTATTTCCCGGAATGAATCCATATGAATTTGTGTTTCCACTATCTCCAGGAGTATATGGTGTTCCAGGATTTCCTGTACCACTTCCGCCAGTGCCTGTGCCGCTTCCAGGTCCATAGTTGTTTCCAGATCCCTCATTGTTTCCATTTCCACCAATAGTTCTGCCGGTAGATGTACTTGATTCTGTTGTACTTGGATTGTAGTTGACTGAAGGATTGTTTCCATCACCCCCATGTCCTTTAGAATCATCATCAGGATTTACTTCTATTGGAGGATTTGAAGGTTCATCATCAACTATATTAGGATTCCAATTAATCATTTCTCTTTTAATCGGATAAAAACTGTCACGACTCATTGCTTTCCACACGGAATCGTCCGGCCCTGTCTTTCCCCAGTAGTTATATCTCATATCAATGTCCTGTTCACCTCCAATAACTCTTGAGTGGAATGTATTTCCGCTAGGTGCCACATTATCGACAATGTTTGTATCACGTACAGTGATATTCGCATATCCGATGTTAAATGCACCTCCACCGTTTAAAGCTCTGTTATTGGATATTGTAGAGTTGTAAATGTTTATATGGTCCTGAACATGGCCGTAGTACTCATATGAATTGTATTCGATAGCACCACCATATCTGGCAGAATTATTTGAAATAACACATCTTTCAATGATGAAGTTTTTGGAAATTTCCAATACTCCACCGCTTGTACCTGCAGTATTCAGCATAAATATTGAATCCAGAAGTTTTCCATCATTAGCTTTAGCATAAATAACTCCCCCATTGTTGGTTGCTTGATTGTAATAGAACTCTGAATTTTTAGTTTCAAGTATATTATAAGCTCCGTAAATAACTCCGCCGTTAAATTCACTGTAGTAACGGTAATTGTCCAAATCAACAGATCCTAATGACCTTCTTGTATCATTTGCTCTGTTGTTTACAAACTCACAATTATTAATTTTTAAATCAATATTGGAATTTGCAGAACGGGATGTTAAGCTATCGAGCGGAGATGAAATTACTCCTCCGATTTTAGCTGAATTTTTCATAAATGTTGAATTTTCCATTGAAATGCCGGTATTTTTAGTGTATATTACACCTCCCTCACCGACAGGATTTTCACAAAGTGAAGAGTAAGTGTAATGATATCCTGTAGTTATAGACCAGCTGCTTCCGCCAATTCTTATGGTACAGTAATCCAGTGATGTTAGTGCAGTATTATTCGCAAATAATGAATTTTTAATTGCTATTTCATTATTGGAATCTGTAAAGATAACTCCACCATGGACTCCTTGATTATTGTAGAATACTGATGAGTCAATATTCAATTTACCATAATCAGCAATAACACCTCCGGTATGACCTAAATTATTGTAAAATGCGGATGCATTAATGTATAGTTCTCCATTATTTAAAATAGCTCCTCCTTTACCGGTTTTGCTGCAATTAAGAGTGTGAGCTGATTTCATATCACCATCTTCATCTATTACGATATCATGGTCAAATATAGGATTTGAATTATCATAGTATGATGAGGAATTGCAGATAACAGAATTTACAATGGACAGTTTACCATTATTTATAAAGACTGATCCTCCATCTACATTATGTGCATTTTGGATGGTAATTCCGTTAATTGAAAGAATTCCGCTTTGTGTGATATTGAATAACTGGCTTGATTGCGCATCAATTACAACGTTTTCACCGTTGCTGTGTATAGTCACGTTCTTATCAATGAGTATACCAGTTTCATTGTAAAGTCCTGGACCCACATAAATTACAGCATGATTTAAACTGTTTTCAATGGCTTTTGTGATAGAAGCATATGGGCTGTAGATGCTTCCGTCTCCACTTTCATCACTGCCGTTGGCTGAAACATAAATGTCAATAGGTGAATTGTTTTTAATAGTTCCATATTTACTGTATACAGCTTCATCCGCTCTTTTAGATCCATTGGAACTTATTAAATAGTTATTAGTAATGCTGTTGTGTAAATTAATGTTTGATATTATCATAACTGCATAATCATCTCCGTTTACAGAAAATGATTCGATGTGGTTATTGATTACATCATTTTTTGTTGATGAGCCTTTGAAATAAACACCGGATTGGTCAGTCACATCTGAAGTTCCTTTAATTTCAATATCGTTCTGTTCAATGTATCCGAAATTGGAATTGGTAGCATAATATCCGTATATGGATGATGCATTTCCTTTTAATGTGTTTTTTGTAATGTTATCATACATTGATTTAGTGGATTCAATGAAAACTAATTTATTTGCATCCGAAAGGATAACATTGCCTGCAATAACATTATATTTTGATGAATCCATGAGAATTGCTTTAACATCATCTCCTTTAATGTAAAATTCATTGTTATTTATGTTATTGTAATCTGCTTTTCTCAATTCAACCGCTGAAATTCTATTGCCGTTCATATTAATGGAATTATTCTTAAATGTATTATTTTCCCCATTGCTAATAATCAGTATGTTTGATTTTGATGAATTAAAGCTGTTATTGATAATTGAATTGTTTGAAGAACTTTTAAGTTCAATTGTTGAATTTACAAAGTTAATGTTTGAAATTGTCACATTTGATGCTTTATTTAAGATTATTGAAACAGTAGTTGGAATGCTGTTGTCATATGAGCTGATGACAACCGGAGAGCTAATTTCCATTTTTTGGCCATTTGTCAAATTATATAATAATATTATACCGTTTTCCTCAATATTTCCTTTTATCAGTTGATTATTATTGAAATAGGTATTGAAGTTATTATCACTGACAACATATGAATTGGAATATATATTTACTTCAGATTCATTATTCGCATCAATTTTAGATATTGGATTTGTAATATTGGTTATAATTGTGTTGTTATTTATTGTAATGTTATTTACAAAGTTCATTGATGAAATTGCAGCATTTCCGATTCCCAGCACATCTTCAATTGATTTTATATTTTTCAAGTCTCCGCCAAATGCTGAAATTGTATTATTTTCAATTGTCACATTGCTTGAGCTGTAAACTCCTACACCATAAACACCATTGCTTTCGCTGTATAATGTATTGTTTGCAATTGTAGCGTTTTCCACCATATGCAATTCAATCAGATAAGCCATTCCTTCAGCATAGATTACAATTTCATTGTTTGTAATGCTGTTGTTGGTTAGTTTACCTATTAAATTAGCAAGAGCAATACCATATGCATAACCATCAGCTTTGATATTGATTTTATTGTTGTCAAATTCACTGAAAGCTATTGCATCAGTATAAATTGCTTCTGCCATTCCTGATGAAATAATAATGATTGTATTATCGTTAATTTCAAATCCTTTTGAAAATTCCCTGTTCAATCTTCCATAAGAATTCACCGCAGGTGCAGTAATACCGTAAACATAATCGGTTTTTGAGTTAATGTAAATATTATTTTTAGAAATTATTTCATTGTTACAAACTCCCTGAACTAAAATCACGGCATTTGATTTGCTTCCCTGCCTATAGATATCTGTGATGTTGTTTTCACTAATTGTAATGTCATCAACGTTGTTAATTATGACTGCTTCTTTATCATAATTGATGAAATTGAAATCTCTTAGAATGGATCCTTCTGCATCCCCTTCAAAGGTTATTGTAACATTGAATAGGAGATTGTCCATTTTATTGCTGATAACAGTAATTTTATCATCAAAGATTAGATTTTTATTGGTTAAAAATGTTAAAAAGACAACTTTTGGCTTATTTTCCTCAAACTTGTAAATGAAATATCCGTCTTCATCAAAGAACTGGTTGAAGTTATCATCATTAATTATAAGGGCTGTTGACTTTAAAATTACTCCATTTACAATATTGTCCATTTCAGTATTGGATTCCTTGTCGGTAATCTGTATATTAATACCTTCTGACCTGTTTGTTTCAATAATATTGTCTTTGATAATTGAATTATAAACCAGGCCTTCTATTGAAATACCATAACTTTCACTGGTTATCCTGTTGTCTGTAATGGTGTTGTTGTAGTATCTTACATTACTGTTCATTGTGGATGGTATTGCAATACCAATACTGCTTGTAGTTATAATGTTTTTGCTAACAGTATTATAACTACCTAATATTGAAACACCTGAATCATGATTATTTTTTACTTTATTGTGATGAACGGTAGTGTTTTCACCTGTAAGCGATATACCTATTCCATAATTACCAATATTAATGTTATTGTTATATGCTTCTATATTGTTTGATAATGACATACCGACTGAAACATCATTAAAGGTCACATTATTGTCATATATTAAACCTTTTGAACCTTCAGCACAGTCAGACCTGATACCTGTCTGCTGGCTTGTTCCACTTAAAGTATTGTTATAAACTGTAAATTCACTTCCGCTAACAGAAATACCAACTGCGCTGTTGGTAACTGTATTTCCATAAACTGATACGTTATTACCATTTAAATTAATCCCGATTGACCCTTTAATAATCGTATTATTCGCAACAACTGTGCCGTCGTGGCTGGCATATTCAAACTGTAATATTATAGACATTGGTAATGTACAAAATCCTTTCAGATAGTTGTAGGAAATTATGTTGCCTTTACATAATGGACTTCCAGAATAGTCGGCATGACTAAATGGATTAAAGTAAATCAAATTTGTAACAGACATATCTGAATATGACAGGACTTCTAAACTATTATGTGAAATCAGGTTATAGTGTGAGTCTCCCATAATAATATTTGTACTCACGTAAGTTTTCATGTCATTGTAAATAATCCGATTATTACTGGACCATCCCATAGGCATTGCATAAACTCCTCCGGAATTTGCTATTCTTATTGTATTGTAAGAAATTAGATTATTATTGGAATGTGATAACCATATACCATGTAGTTGACCTACAGTAACACCTAGGATTTTTAATGTAGCTTTTGTATTATTAATAGTTAAATTTGTAATTGTTGATCCATCACTTCCTTTAATCAGATGTATAAAACCATTTTTTATCTGGTCATTTGGAGTAATGGGCATTAAAGTTAGTTGGCGGTCAATAACAAATGCTCGCTCGGAAATATTTCCAATTTTCAATGTATCTCCACTTGAAATACTGGCGGTTTTTAATATTTTACCAGTTCTAACATCAAAATAATTTTCATAGTTATCCTGTCTAATTTCAATGACTTTACCTTCCTCAGCACTTAAATTATCATCAATTTGGATATCTGTGCTTGATGCCTGCAGTATATGCTCGTTTATAAGAGATGTATTTTCATTTCCGGATATAGTTTCATTATTTGCAGCAACAAAATTTAATGATAACATTATGAAACAAATAAACATTAATGAAATCAATATTTTTTTCTTATTTATCTTTTCACCTCCCTTTACATTTAATCAAATTAAAACATAATCAATTCTTTTTTATTTTTTATAATATCCCATTGATTATAATTTAAATATTTATTTCAAAATTATTTAAATATTCTCCATGTTTTTTAAAGGCACTTTCAAGAACTTAAGTGATTTTTAGTAAAACGCATTGTCTTCATCCCAATACTTCAGTTTCAAATCGAA